>CACXGJ010000133.1 GCA_902767125.1 uncultured Ruminococcus sp.
AAGTCTATTCCGGAGGGATCAAGGTCTTTCATCTGTGTAGACAGCTCTGCAAGACCGTTTACAACTGCACCGTTCTCACTTCCCATTTTACTCAAGTCAACAAGACGCACATTGAGCATATCATTCTTCTGTGTGGACTTCTCTACAATATCATTACCAAAAGTATCTATTGATGTAATAATATCACGTCTTTCCTGAAGTGAATCAAGGTCAAACGTCATCAAATTACTGGTATTGGCATCAGCAACCTTTTCGAGTTTCACTTTGACTTCGGGAGTTGGGGCTACCGCCTCCGCCTCTTTCTCTTTTACTTCTTCGGTATCGGGCAATTCCATTGAAAATCCTGCCATTTTAAAAAACCTCTCTTTCGTAATTGTAAAAATATTTATAAAAATTCAAATGAATTTTCAGGCTTTATCATTGTTTATAGAACTTCGTCTGGTCTATCAGGTCATTTATATCCTGAATCGCTGACATATTCTCGATATTACTCTCGTCAACCGCACTCAATTTTGACAATTCAAGCAACAGCTTATCCATTTTCAGAACGATAGTCTCATTCGCTTCAACAAGCTCCTTCACATAATTTATATGCTCAAGATAAATATTCAGCTTATCGTACAGCACCTGCTTCTCCTGCTCGGGAAGATTATCTCCGCCGTTCTTTATTTTATAGATTATCACCCTGTAATCCGATTCATCAAAGACCTCTATTCTATTGAGTATCTTTTCCACATTTCCGTTAAACAGTTCATTGACGGAATCTATTATATTGCGAAAACGTGAATATGACATTTCAGTCGGCTTGAAGTGCTGTAAGAGTACCGTATCAACAGCCTTATTGCGTGTCTTCATCTTACCGTACTGCTCCATTGTCTTATTGATGCTTTCCCTGAAGGTCTTTTTATTCCACTGCTTACTCAAAGCAGAAATATTTTCTGCAAGTGCCTTGCCCGAATCCGATACATCATCTTTATTATTTTTTCGGTTGTTGATGACAGAAGTCCTCTTATTTGAAAAAAGTATGGATATATTTCCCCAAATGAACGCTATGACACTGAAAACTATCGCTGTAACACCTATTATCGTCGAAAAAACATTTTTTCCGATATGTATTCCAAGAAGTCCCTGTGAGAATACAACGATATTCAACACTATTATGAATACATTCAAAAACAACAGCTTTACAAATTTCATTTTATTGTTTCCGTTACTGAAAACTTATAAAAAGTTATAAAACAACTTTTAAGTTTCATTCCTTGTTCATTGTGTCCATTTTCGACATGACAGTCATTATCTACTAATGTTGGCGTGACACTCCGAAGGCGTAAATTCCCCGCTAACGTGTGGGTACACACGATAAATACCTTTCATTGTGGCTGAATATCGTGCCAGTAACATTTCCTTTTTTTACTGATTTGCCAAAATAAATAATTGTGCTTGGTTATCGCTTTGAATTTATTACGACGGCAGTCCCCGTTTAAGCTGTCTTTTCAGACAAACAGACGACGTCTTATGAACTGCTACTTGAAGCGCCGACCTTTACTTTACAAAGGATTTTATATTTTTTTAGCTATTATCACTTCCTTTATTCAACATACAATTTAAAAATATAAAATTCAACACACTTTTATAAGTTTTTATAAGATTGATTTAACTGCTAAAAGCCTCCTTTGTCACAAACATCATATCTATATTTTACTATTATGACAATATTTTGTCAACTGCATTTGATTGCAAAAAAGCGATTTTCAAAAAAGAAAAATCGAGTTATTTTTACTCCATATTTTTTCGTTAAATATAATATTCAATTTAATCAAGATAAATATAAAAAATATATAAACTTTGCCAATTTTCAAAAAAAGGATAGATATTAAAAAATATTCGGTGTATAATAAGTGTTTGGATATCAAAGAAAAAATTGGAGGGTATTTCAATGGCAACAGATAACATCAATCAGGTTGATATAAAAAAATATGAGGATTTCGTTTCAAACAGTCCTTACGGAAGCTTCACGCAGTCTTCACGTTGGGCAAATGCAAAGGCTGACTGGAACAGTGAACTTGTCGCTGTATATGACAGTGACGGCAATATAAAAGCCGCTATGCAGATACTTTTTAAAAAATTGCCTGTCATCAACTCAACCTTTGCATATTCCACAAGAGGTCCCGTATGCGACTGCAACGACAGGGAAACCTTGACCGAGCTTCTCGAAAAAGCCAAAAAAGTCGCAAAAAAACATCATGCCTATATGCTTAAAGTAGACCCCATGATACCTCACTATGAACAAGCTACCGAAGAAGAAAATTTTTCTTTTGACAAAAATAAAAGCCTTGAAGTGATCGAAAACTTCAAAGCACTCGGATTTGAATATGATCCCGATATCTCCGAGGATGTCACCGTGCAAAGTCTGAAAAACTATATGCTGAATATTTCGGGAAAGACAGCGGAAGAAGTTTTCAACGGATTTCACTCAAAATGGAGATACAATATCCGTGTAGCCGAAAGAAAAGGCGTTACCTGCAAGCCCTATGGCAAGGAAAAATTGGATGATTTCTGTATGCTCATGAAAGAAACAGGTGAACGTGACGGCTTCCATATCCGTTCCAAAGAATATTTTGCGAATATGATGGACGCTCTCGGTGAACACGCAAGATTATATATGTGCTATGCCCCTGACGGTGATCCTATTTCGGGT
>CACXGJ010000134.1 GCA_902767125.1 uncultured Ruminococcus sp.
CCGAAAAATCATGGAACGATATTCCTCCAAGCACGCCGTTCAAATGATTATATGAAATAAGCTCATTGCCTTCATCATAATCATAATTTGCGATAAAGCCGTCATCTTTGAGTTCCCCGACAAACTTCAGAGCTATCTCAACTTTTTTATCCTTTTCAGCATTTTTATATTCATCACTTTCAAGAAATTCCTTTAATTTTTCTTCAGCCTGATTCATCTTTCCCCACAGCTCATCGCTTTCCTCCGAACTTTCAACAGAAGATGGAACTATGCTTTCATTTGCAGACGGAGCTATATCAGAATTTCCACAGGCTGACAGCATCATCACCGAACATATGAATAAAAATAAAAATTTTTTCATGAAATCATCCTCCCAATATTATGGGTACGATTTCTGACGGATTTGTTACAAATACCGTATTCGGAAAATATTTTTCCATTTCCCGACGGGTGCCGTAGCCGTAGAGACAGCCGATAAAATCGGTTTTCACGGCAAATGCCCCCTCCGCATCAAACCTTGTATCACCTATCATAACAGCTTTCTTATCCCTGCCGAAATTATCAAGAACATAGTTCATGACCTGTATTTTTGTATGTCTTTCGGGAGTTCCGCTTGAACCGCCCACAAAATCAAAATAGCCGTCAAGCTTCAGCATTTTTATTATCTTATCCGCAAAAGGCTGATATTTTGTCGTGGCAACACTCAAAAGAACTCCGCTTTCTTTCAACGTCTGCAAAACTTCAAACATTCCGTCGTAAACTTTATTTTTGTAAATACCTGTTTCAACAAAATTTTTTTTGTATATTTGCAAGCCCTTTTCGGCATCCTCCTGCGAAAATCCGCATCTTTTCAGGCTGTCTGTCAAAGGTGGTCCTATAAAGCTCGCAAGAGTTTTTTCATCAGGCAAAGGTCTTTGCATTTCTGCAAAGACTGTCCTGACACAATCCAATATTCCCTCACCCGACTCACTCAAAGTGCCGTCAAGGTCAAACAATGCTATATCATATCTTTTCATTTTCAATTTCCCTTATTAAAATTTCATGGTCAGTGAAATCCTGCCCTTTTCAGCATCGACCTTCAGTATCCGTACATTCACAACATCCCCGACCTTAAGAACATCTGACGGATGCTTGATACGTTTTTGGCTTATTTGTGATATATGCACAAGTCCGTCCTGATGTACGCCTATATCTACAAATGCACCGAAGTCTATTACATTTCTAACAGTGCCTTTCAGTTCCATGCCCTCTTTTAAATCTTTTATATCAAGAACATCCGTTCTCAAAAGAGGAGGCGGAAGCTCATCTCTTGGATCACGTCCGGGCTTTGTTATTTCTTTAATGATGTCCTGCAAGGTCGGTACACCGACACCTGTTTTTTCACTGATATTTTCAAGACCGATTTTTTGAGCCTTTTGGAGAAGTCCGCCTATATTTCCCTTTGATATATCCGTAAGATCATATCCGCACAGCTCCAAAAGCTGTTTTGCGGCTGTATAGGATTCGGGATGTACACCTGTATTATCAAGCGGATTCTTGCTTTCGGGAACTCTCAAAAATCCCGCACACTGTTCAAATGCTTTCGGACCAAGCTTCGGAACTTTCTTCAATTCTGCACGTGAGGTAAATGCACCGTTTTCCTCACGGTATGCAACGATATTCTTTGAAACTGCCGCATTGACACCCGATACCCTTGATAATAAAGCAGGCGAAGCTGTATTCAGATCAGCACCGACTGTATTGACACAGTCCTCGACAACTCCGTCAAGTGCCTCACTCAAACGCTTTTGAGGCATATCATGCTGATACTGTCCGACACCGATGGCTTTCGGCTCGATCTTTACAAGCTCTGCCAACGGATCCTGCAGTCTTCTTGCAATGGATACCGCACTTCTCAAGGTAAGGTCAAGATCGGGCATTTCAGCCGCTGCCAATTTTGAAGCTGAATACACCGATGCACCTGCCTCACTTACGACCATATACGATACCTTATTGTCTATCTCCGAAATACATTCCGCTGTAAACATCTCGGTCTCCTTCGAGGCAGTACCGTTTCCGATAGCTATTATCTCAACATTGTATTTCTTTATCATATCCTTCAAGGTCTGCTTGGATTTTTTGATTTGAATTTCACTGTGAGTCGGATATATCACCGCTGTATCGAGTACCCTGCCCGTAGCATCAACAACGGCTAATTTGCACCCTGTCCTGTATCCGGGATCAAGACCTATCGCAGCATGACCTTTTACAGGCGGCTGCATCAGGAGCTGACGCAAATTCAATGCAAACAGCTTTATAGCCTGCTCGTCAGCACTTTCGGTAAGCTCTGAACGTATCTCCCTCTCAACCGAGGGGAATATCAGTCTGTCATATGCATCCTCACAAGCCTTTTTGATAAGTTCCGAGCATTCATTATCGGACTTTATAAAAAATCTTTGCATTACACCGAGACATATTTCCGCTTCGATCTCTATGCCGACCTTCAAAAACTCCTCTTTTTCGCCTCTGTCAACAGCAAGCACCCTATGTCCCGGAACATTGCTCACAAGCTCCCTATAGTCATAATATACCGTATAAACACTGTCCTTTTCGGGATCAACGGCTTTTGAAACAAGATAGGCATTATATCTTATGATACTTTTCAGACGTTTTCTTATTTCAGCATTGTCAGAAATATTTTCGGCAATGATATCCATTGCTCCCTGCACAGCGTCTTCAACACTTTCCACACCCTTTTCAACGTCAATATATTTCTGTGCTTCTTCACCGATATTTATATTATCCTGTGCAGATATCATATCTGCCAGCGGTTCAAGACCTTTTTCCTTTGCGACTGATGCACGAGTCTTTCTTTTCGGCTTGAACGGTCTGTAAATATCCTCCAATTCGGCAAGTGTTTTTGCACCGTCAAGAGCCTTGGCAATTTCATCATCCATTTTTTCAAGACCTGATATCAAGCCGAATATCTCCTCACGTCTCTTGTCAAGACCTCGGAGATATCCGAGTCTTTCGCTTATCTCTCTTATTGTCTGGTCATCAAGAGTTCCGTGCATTTCCTTTCTGTAACGGGCAATAAAAGGGATAGTGTTTCCCTCGTCAAGCAGGTTGATGATATTCTGTGCATATTCTTCCTTAATTTTAAATTCCTCTGAAAGCTGTTTACAATATTCCATCTTCTTTAAACTCCTTTTTAAAAAAATTACTGTTTTTCTGCCATCTGAAACATTGACATAAATTTCTGCACTAACCAGCAAATGCCTACTATTATCGGCTGGTGAGCAATATAGAATAAAAGGGCGTGTCTGCCGATAAATGCAAGCGGCGGTATATGTTTTTTGGCTGTCCATTTCGGAAATTTCTTTTGCGGGATTAGTCTGCCGAAAGCTCCACCTGCAAAGAAAAGGAATATCCATGAAATGAGCGGAAAATAATCGGCTGAAAAGAAGCTCTTATTCCGGAACCCGAACATGAAAAGAAAATCGGTCGTATACCATTCCGAAGGAAATTTCCATTGTATGAGGAACGGTATTTCAAAATATCCTTCAGCCGTGTGATAGAATACGAAAAACAGTATAAAATTCAATGTAACTCCGAGCCATATGGGAATGAGCTTCATATATTTTCCGATAAGTCCGTATATTATCATACATATTGAAAGCATATGAAGTATACCGAAAGTTATTATCTGTTCAGGAGCAAAAATATATGTCACAAGTGTAACTCCGAGTGCCACTATACCGAGCTTCACTCCTCTTTCAACATTTGATTTTGAAAGATTGCACGCCATGCCCGATATAAATATGAACAGTCCTGCAAAATACGGTTCGGCAGGCATAAAAAAATCCAAAAGAGTTTTTCCCCACTCTGCATGGAATATCTCGGCTATCGTGTAGAAGGCATGATAGAATATCATGCAAAATACTGCAAGTCCACGGATTTCATCGAGAAGATGTATCCTGAATTTCTTTTTCTTGGCATCATCCGCCATTGGTACCACTCCCATTATAAAAAAATTGCACATTGATTTGAATGCCGCTCATGTGCTATAATAACTGTAAGATAAATTATATCAGCAAATTTTATTATAATCAAGGAAAAATAAGCGAGGTTTAAAAAAAATGGAAAAATTAAATATCGGTATCGAAAATACTGTATCTGCAAAAGTGAATGAGACAAATACCGCCCTTGCAATGGGAAGCGGGGGGCTTAAAGTCCTTGCAACACCTGCTGTATCCGCACTAATGGAAAAGGCTGCCTTTGAGCTGATACAGCCGTATCTTGACGAGGGTATAACAACTGTCGGAACAATGATATCACTTGAACATATAAGTGCAAGTCCAATTGGAGCAGATATCACTGCAAAGGCTGTTCTAACGTCATTTGAGGGAAGAAAATTTTGTTTTGACATATCCGCATTTGACAATTCAGGACTTATCGCACAGGGCAAGCATGAGAGATTTTCCGTCAAGACAGAATCTTTTATGAAAAAGGCTAATGCTAAAATAGGAAAGGAATGATATTATGAGCAGGGCAGAAAAAGCTGTTGAACTGAAAAGAAGAAATAACTGCTGTCAGGCTGTATTGCTTGCATTTGCGGATAAACTGCCGCCGCTTGATGAAAATATACTTCGTCAGATTGGTTCGGGCTTCGGTTCGGGCATGGGCTGTATGGAAGCGACCTGTGGTGCATTGTGCGGAGCGTGCATGGCTGCAGGTATGCTCAACAATACAGGCAGACCGACTGCAATGCTTTCAAGAATGATTTTGAATGACTTTCAGGAAAAATGCGGAGCTACAATATGTAAAGACCTCAAAGGCATATCCACGGGAAAAGTCCTCTGCAGTTGTGATGACTGCGTAAAAAATGCCGTTCTTGCACTTGAAAGCGTTATCGGCACATAAAAAAACAAGGGCAGAAATTTTATGTTTCTGTCCTTGTATATTTTTTA
>CACXGJ010000135.1 GCA_902767125.1 uncultured Ruminococcus sp.
ATATTATCACCTCCTATTATATCATAACAAATTATAATATTTTTTCAATATCTTTTTTAACATTTTCAATATTTATTTGCACCATATACTATTATTATAAAATTGTCAAAAGACCATTGCAATATAAAAAAATTTTCTCTATAATATATCTGTAATATGTTGAAAGGGGAAATTTTCTCAATGGAAATAAGAAAAATTGATTCATCTGTTATTACAGATACTGTCAAAAAGCTGTTCATGGATATGAACTATTTTATAGGGGATGATATTTTAAATGCCCTGAAAAATGCCGAACAGTCCGAAACCTCACTTATCGGCAAGAATGTCCTTGCACAGCTTATAGAAAATAATAAAATTGCCGCCGAGGAAGAAGTGCCTGTCTGTCAGGATACGGGTATGGCTGTTTTATTCGTTGAATACGGTGACAGGGTAGTCATCGAAAACGGCAGCTTTGAGGAGGCTGTTCAGGAGGGCGTAAGACGTGCATACATTGACGGCTATCTCCGCAAATCAGTAGTAAATGATCCTGTCTTTGACAGGGTGAATACAAAGGACAATACACCTGCCATTATTTATACCACCATTGTACACGGGGATAAAATAAAAATACTTGCAGGCTGTAAGGGATTCGGAAGCGAAAATATGTCTGCCGTAAAAATGCTCACTCCATCGGCAGGCATCGAGGGAGTAAGGAAATTTATCCTTGATACCGTAAAATATGCAGGACCTAATCCGTGTCCTCCGATAGTTGTCGGTGTAGGTATCGGCGGTACCTTTGAAAAGGCTGCCATGCTCGCCAAAAAGGCTACCTTCCGTCGCATTGATACTCAAAATCCCGACAAGAGATATGCCGAGCTTGAAAAAGAACTGCTCGATGAAATAAACAAAATGGGCTTTGGTCCCGCAGGACTCGGAGGTATAAATACAGCCCTTGGCGTGAATATCGAAACATATCCGACACATATCGCAGGTATGCCTGTAGCTGTAAATATATGCTGCCATGCCGCAAGACACAAGGAAACCGAAATTTAAGAGAGAGGTGCAATGATATGAAAAAAATTACTTTACCGCTCACTGATGATATTATAAAAGACCTTCATGCAGGCGACAGTGTTTTACTGTCAGGCTCGATAATCACAGGCAGGGATGCCGCTCACAAGCGTTTGTTTGAGCTTATCGAAAGGAATGAACCATTGCCCGTTGATATTCAGGGCGAGGTCATTTATTATGTAGGACCTGCTCCTGCCAAACCCGGTCATGCTGTCGGTCCTGCCGGTCCCACTTCAAGCTATCGTATGGATAAATATGCTCCTGCCCTGCTTGACAGGGGACTAAAGGGCATGATAGGCAAAGGAGCAAGAAATCGGGAAGTCATTGACTCAATGATAAAAAACAATGTTGTCTACTTTGCAGCAATAGGCGGTGCTGCCGCACTAATCTCAAAAAGCATCAAAAAAATAGAAACTCTTGCCTATGAGGATTTAGGCACAGAGGCTATTTACAGATTTTATATAGAGGATTTTCCTGCCATAGTTGCCATTGATTCAACGGGAAAAAGCATACTTGTACAGTAAAAGGAGATTTTCCATGAAATATCCGCAGGATGACTTTTACAACGATTATGAAAATGAATACAAAGACCTTGAATTTGACAACACTCAACAGGAAAAGGCTGTAAAAATTTATAATACCTCGAAAAGATTGCCGAAAAGACAATTTATTCTGATGCTTTTGCTTGTCTTTCCGATAACGGTATGTATCGGACTCGCAATAAAAGTGATTGTCATCACACCCTCAATTACATTCATAGGCAATGCACTGAAAGGATTTCTTGGTTCATTGTTTTATCCTGTTTCGATCATTTCGGGAATAGTAATATCCTACAAGGCTGTTCAAAGGTTTTCTGTGATGGGTGATGATGAGCATCATCCTGTTACCGAAAAACATACAGTTTTTTTGATAGCCTGTGCATTGATGTGCTGTCTGACAGCACGTTTTAATGATATAAATTGGCTTATACCGATACCTTTTATATTATCGGTATTATTGACAGTATTTTCCTTCAGGTTCTATACACCTTTTGAAAAAAAGTTTTTCACTGCAATGATGACAGCCTCGGTTGTTTCAAGTTTAATTGTACAGATACCCAATATCACATATACATTCTCTCCCGTATATAACCTGCATTATGAGACGGATTACTATTTTGTTTCACAGGAAAGTATCACTCCCAAAGATCAGACCGCCAAATACTATGTTGACGGGGATATCCCTTATGATATGATATTTTCATGCTACGGAACAATAAGCGATCACGATTCGCTTCAAAGTGATATTATGAACTATGAAGACAGCGACACATCCCATAATTTTGATTGTGATACCGAAATAAAGGAAATTCTCCGCAATATAACAAAAGATAACCTGCAAAGATATGACGAGTCCTTCTTTGAAGACAATATACTTATCATAATACCGATACAATACGGAAACAATGCAGACCGCATTGATGTGTCAAAAATATCCCTGAAAAGCAATTCAATGACTATCTTTTACGATATTTACGAAAGCAATGAAAGTGAAGATACTTTTTCCGAACAGTTCTGCTTTACATTCATAGCTTTGGCAAAAAATCAGAATATGGAATGGGACTATGAAAACATAAATTATTACAGTATAGGTATGGAGCCAAATATCATCAGCACTGGTGACATACTCCCCCACCTATAGAGGTGGGGGCTTCTCGCTCAAGTACAGCAACCTGTACAGTATCAACGAGCTATCCCCGTGTG
>CACXGJ010000136.1 GCA_902767125.1 uncultured Ruminococcus sp.
GCAAATTGGATGGTCATTGAATTGAGAGCAACATCAACGATCTTAGCGTCCATAAGCTCGGCAATTTTCATGATATCAAGCCTTTGCTTTGCCGGACAATGGACTTTGACAAGATAAAGTTCACGGCTTATGAAGCCGCCTTCCGTATATGTACGGACTTTTATGACGGGTATCAGTTTATTGAGCTGTTTTTCAAGCTGTTCAACAACGTATTCGTCACCGTTGGCAACGATAGTTATTCTTGATATATTTTCATCTTCGGTCGTGCCGACCGCAAGACTGTCTATATTGAAACCTCGCCTTGAAAAGAGTCCGGAAACCTTGGAAAGAACACCGGCATGGTTTTCAACGAGAACGGAAAGGGTATATTTCATGGTGCTTTTTCCTCCTTACTTTGACGGGGTGAGCGGATGTACATTGCATACGAGCAGGAACGGCTTGTCGCTTTTGAGCATTTTTTTGGAATATTCCTCGGCTTCTTCGTTTGAAGATGCAAAAGCCGATTCAATGCCGTAAGCCTCGGCAATTTTGATGAAATTCGGGATATCATCAAGTTCTGTAACAGCGTAACGGCTGTTGTAATGGAAATCCTGCAGTTCATGTACCATTCCGAGAACGGTATTACGCATGACTATAATTTTTACATTGAGATTATTTTGTGCTATCGTTGCAAGCTCATTGAGCGACATCTGGAAAGCACCGTCACCGCAGACGGCAACAACATCTCTTGTAGGACGGGCAAATTTAGCTCCCACTGCCGCAGGCACAGAATAGCCCATTGTACCCATGCCGCCTGATGTAAAGAATCTTCCGTCTGACATTTTGAAGCTGTTCGCACACCATATCTGATTCTGACCGACATCGGCTATCAGTATAGCTTTCTGACGAAGATTAGAAGAAAGGCTTTCAAGGAAGCTCTGTGGTTCAACAAAGCCGTCAAAGCTTTTATGAAGCAGAGCAAATTCTTTTTTCCATTGAGAGATGCTTTCGAGCCATTCATCGGGAGCCTTGTATGAAACCTCCTTCAGCATCTGATTGAGGACATTTTTCAGATCGCCCACTATCGGGATAGTGGTTTTCATATTTTTGCCTATTTCGGCAGGGTCTATATCAATATGTATAACATTTGCGTGCTGTACCACCTGATCGGGAGAAGCGACTGCTCTGTCACCGACTCTTGCACCGCAAAGTATTACCAAATCAGATTCATGTATGGTTTTATTGGCAGCCCTGATACCGTGAGAGCCTATCATTCCGACATAGGACGGATCATCCGAAGGCATTGCACCGATTCCCATCATTGTTGATACAACGGGGATATTTGTCATCTTTACAAATTCACGGAGTTTAGGCTTTGCACCGGATGTAAGTACACCGCCGCCCACACATATAACAGGTCTTTTTGACTGTGCAAGAATGTCCATAGCACGCTTTATCTGCATGGGATGTCCCTGTACACTCGGTTTATAGCCGATGATATTTACCTTTTCGGGATAGACGAATTCTTCGATCTCACCCTGCTGGACATCGACGGGAACATCTATCAAAACAGGTCCGGGACGACCTGTTGCAGCAATGTGGAAAGCCTCCTTGAAAACTCTCGGCAGCTCGGCAGTATCCTTTACAAGATAGCTGTGTTTAACGAAGGATTCACACGCACCTGTGATATCAGCCTCCTGAAAAACATCTCGTCCGAGAACATCACTTTTGACCTGACCTGTTATCGCAACCAGCGGGATAGAGTCCATATAAGCCGTAGCAATGCCTGTTATCATATTCAATGCACCGGGACCTGATGTAGCGACACACACACCGACCTTTGAAGCAGCCCTTGCATATCCGCTTGCGGCATGAGCAGCATTCTGCTCCTGACGAACAAGAACAGCCTTGATATCGGTATCATAGAGCTTATCGAAAAAAGGGCATATAACAGCACCCGGATAGCCGAATATTATTGAAACGCCTTCTTCCTGAAGGCACCTTACCATTATTTCAGCACCACTTATCATAAAATTCCGCCTTCAC
>CACXGJ010000137.1 GCA_902767125.1 uncultured Ruminococcus sp.
AAATGGTGTGACAACACCATCACCAAAGCACCTGTTTGGTGTTCGGTCGATTTGAGGGACGGTAATCAGGCTCTTGTCGATCCGATGAACTTACAGCAGAAATTGGAATTTTTCCATGCTTTGTGCGATATGGGATTCAAAGAGATTGAAATAGGATTTCCGTCAGCGTCTGAAACGGAGTATGAGATATGCCGTGAACTTATCGAAGGAAATCATATTCCCGATGATGTCACTATACAGGTACTTGTACAGGCAAGGGAACATTTGATAAGAAAAACTTTTGAAGCCGTAAAGGGTGCTAAAAATGTTATCGTGCATTTCTATAACTCGACTTCTACATTGCAGAGAAAAGTCGTTTTCAAAAAGGATATGGACGGTATAATTGATATAGCCGTTGAGGGTGCTAAACTTATCAAGGAATTGATAGACAGTTATGAGGGAGATACAAATTTCCGTTTGGAATACTCTCCCGAGAGCTTTTCGGGTACAGAGGTGGATAATTCCGTGAAAATCTGTGAGGCTGTAATGGACGTTATCAAGCCGACTCCCGAAAATCCTATCATTTTGAATTTGCCGAATACAGTTGAGATGTGTACTCCGAACACATATGCCGACCAGATAGAGTATTTCATAACTCACATGAAAAACAGAGATTGTGCTATAATAAGTCTTCATCCGCATAATGACAGAGGTACAGGTGTAGCCTGTGCAGAATTGGGCTTGCTTGCGGGTGCTGACAGAATAGAGGGAACACTTTTCGGAAATGGCGAGAGAACGGGAAATTTGGATATAGTAACAGTAGGTTTGAATATGTTTACACAGGGAGTTGATCCCCGGCTTGATTTCAGTAACCTGCCGAAATACCGTGAGATATATGAAAGATGTACAAAAATGAAGATAGGTGAGCGTCAGCCGTATGTCGGTGACTTGGTATTCACGGCATTTTCGGGTTCACATCAGGATGCTATTAATAAAGGCTTTGCGTATGTCAGGGAAACCAACAGCGATAAATGGGAGATACCGTATCTTCCGATAGATCCCGCTGATGTCGGCAGACAGTATGAGCCTATTATCAGAATAAACTCACAGTCGGGCAAAGGCGGTGCGGCTTTTGTAATGCAGAATAATTTCGGCTATGAGCTTCCCAAGGCAATGCACCCCGAATTTGGTGCATTGGTCAAGGCTGAATGTGACAAGCTCGGCAGAGAGCTTTCTCCCGAAGAACTTATGGGAGTATTCAATAAGAGTTACATTGACATTGAACAGAAAATATGGCTTGTCAAGCATATTGTCAAAAATTCGGGCGAAGATGATGCAACATTTGAGGGTACGGTACATCTTGTAAAAGAGGATAAGGATGTTGAGATAAAAGGTGAGGGCAATGGTCCTATCGACGCATTCTTTAATGCTCTCAAGACGATAGGTGTTGACGGGTTTGAATTTGTTTCATACAGCGAACACGCTATTTCACAGGGTTCGGATTCAAAGGCCATTTCATATATACAGCTCAAAGAGCCTGACGGTAAAAAGATATTTGGTGTTGGAATATCACACGGTATTTTCAAGGCTTCCGCAAGAGGTATACTTTGTGCAATAAACCGTTCCGACTGTGAATTGAATTTTAAAATTTGATGGGACAAAAAATACTTACAGTAAAAATACTGTAAGTATTTTGTCTTTTTATTCAAGGTTTCCTGTGTGGAACATTATTGAGGAAAGAGCAACAAGAGGAGCGGTTTCTGCCCGAAGAATACGCTTTCCGAGTGTGGCTGTTTGTGCATTTCGGGATTGGAGAAGCTCGACTTCCCTTTCCTCAAAGCCGCCTTCAGGTCCTGTGAAAATTGCTATTTTTTTGTCTGACGGGGTTATTATTTCTTTGATGGGACTTCCGCCTCCCTCGTAGAACAAAATTACTTTGTCAAAGTCGGAGAGCATTGAAGCGGCTGTTTTCAGGTCTGTAAATTGATGTATTTGTGGGATAATTGCCCGTCTGGACTGCATGGCAGCTTGTGATGAGATTTTCTGATAACGCTGCTGCTTTTTGGAGGAGGATTTGGAGTCGGGGCGTGAAACGCACCTGTCGGTAAGTACAGGTACTATTGAATGAACACCTATCTCAACAGCTTTTTGGATAACAGTTTCCATTTTGTCACCTTTTGTCAGGGCAGCAAAGAGTGTTACCTCAACTGTCGGTTCATTAAGACATTCACTTTCGGAAACTACTTTTACAAGAACACCTTCTGAGGTTATCCGTTCTATCATGCAGAGATGTTCGATCTTGTTACCGTCGCAGAGTGTCAGTACCTCGCCGACTGACATTCTCAAGGATTTAGTTATATGTACCGCATCCTCACCTGTAATAAGATGAGTCTGCCCTATGTTTTCAGCGAAGAACCAATCCATAAATCATCCTCCGTTCAGGTTTCGGTTTCAGCGGCTGTTGTATATGTGATATCCTGTTTTCTACTCTGACGTTCCATTTTACGCAGCAGCATTTTACGCAGTCTCTGAAGCCTGAAGCGATTATATCTTTGTATCATCAAAAAAGGTATATTCCCGAAAATATCTGCTGCTGCAAGGATCACTGATACATTGGTAACTCCGTTTATGGTGAAAAGAACTATCGCAAATACACAGTTCATTCGGTGATTCCACTCACCACGGCAGGTCTCAAGGATAAATTTGTCCAGATATTCTATTGAAACATCATCAATATGTTCCTTTGAAAATCCGTCTTTCCCGACGTGCTGTGGAAGAAAGTCCTTCCATTTGTTTATCTTGAGTACATCAGCATAAAATTTGCCGTCATTTTCCCATTTGCGTACACGGTACATTCTCTTGGTTGGCTCAAATGCGGAATCGTCTATGGAGATACACACAAATAATACTGCATAGTGCCATATGACACCCAAGATAAAATTGATGATAAAGGCATTGATGGTCGGCTGTTCTTTCAGCATAAAAATTCCCCCGTTACAAATTATGGTCTTATTATAACATTTTTATTTATGAAAAAAAACAAATATTTAAAACAATTTTTTTTTAAAAAACTTGTTATTTTATGTAACTATGGTAAAATAATAGAATGAGGTGATATTATGGAGTTTGATTTTATGTCGGATGAATTGCAGAGGAAGCTCGTTGAAGTGCTGAAGGAAAAGGGGCTTAAAGCGGCAACTGCCGAAAGCCTGACAGGAGGACTCGTTTCAAAGAGGATAACTGAAATATCGGGTTCATCAGAGGTGTTTGAATGTGGGATATGCTCGTATTCAAACAGGATAAAGTATGAGATATTGGGAGTGCCTGCCGATATCCTTGAAAAATACACTGAATACAGCGGTGAAACAGCTGCTGCAATGGCAGAGGGTGTCAGAAAATTGTCGGGTGCAGATATAGGCATTTCTACAACAGGCATTGCAGGTCCAAACGGCGGTACCGCTGAAAAGCCGGTTGGTTTAGTATATGTAGGTATAAGCATAAAAAATCACAGTTTTGCAAAAGAACTGCATCTTTCACAAAATCTCCCTGATGAAAGGGAGAGGATAAGATTTGCAGCATCCTCTTATGCTTTGTATTATGCGTTGATGGAGTTGGAAAATTATGAATTTTGAAGTATGTATGAATGATTTTAATTTGGTATCGGAAAAAGGCTATCCCGAAGACGGAGAATTTTGCTGGGTGATATGGAAGACCTACAACGGAGAATATGATTTTTCCTTTGGAGGATACTTTGAGGACAAACACGAATTTTATGGCAATTGCGGCTTGGGCGGAATGGTTCTTGACGAAAAGGATGTTGTTGCATGGAAGCCGATGGGCGAGGAAAAGGTCATCAAAAAAGAATAAAAATTTTCTGCTGTTTGAATTAACTTAAACATTAATTCGGTTTTTTTGACGAAAATTTTGTGCAAACTATTGATTAAAATAAAAAACTGTGATAGAATAGATGTAATTGTTAATGCTTTATAGGTGAAAGTATATGTACGTATCTCGTGCAGATGATTTTTAACAAAATTTTTATGAACGGAGATGATTTCCAATGGCAAGAAGTGCAGGTATCCTTATGCCTAT
>CACXGJ010000138.1 GCA_902767125.1 uncultured Ruminococcus sp.
ACATAAATTTGACCGCCCGTAAAGAATAAAATCCTTTACGGACGGTCACTTGTTTATTTATTATTCTATCATTCTTTTATCTGTTCCATCTGATATATCTCGAAAATATCGCCCTCTTTTATATCGGAGAAACGTTCAAGAGTTATACCACATTCAAAGCCCTGTGCTACCTCCTTGACGGAATCCTTGAACCTCTGGAGAGAGGCTATTGTATCATCTGCAATTATTATACCGTCACGGACAACTCTGACGCTTGCTCCACGGACAACCTTTCCCGAAAGCACATAAGAGCCTGATACAAGACCGACATTTGTTATCTTATAGGTCTGACGTACTTCGACCTTACCGAGAACGGTCTCTTTGAATTTAGGTGCAAGCATACCTTTCATGGCAGCCTGTATTTCCTCGATACAATCATATATGACTCTGTACAGACGCATATCCACACCGTCATTTTTGGCATTTTCTTCAGCAACGGGATCGGGACGTACATTGAAGCCGACTATAATTGCATTTGATGCTGATGCGAGCATCACATCGGATTCTCTTATTGCACCTACACCGCTGTGTATCACATTGACACGTATCTCATCATTTGTCAGCTTTTCGAGTGATTGCCTTACCGCCTCGACAGAACCCTGAACATCAGCTTTTACGATTATCTTCAGTTCTTTCATATCTTCAAGCTTCATCTGATCAAAGAGATTATCGAGAGTGATTTTTGTACGGGCATTGAATTTTTCTTCCTTCTGTGCAGTCTTCCTCTGATCAACAAGCTCTCTTGCAAGACGCTCATCGGATACAGAGTTGAATACATCACCGCCTGTCGGGACATTATCAAGACCTGTTATCTCAACAGGTACCGAAGGACCTGCATTCTTTACTTTATTGCCCTTATCATCGCTCATTGCACGGACACGTCCGACCGTTGTACCTGCAACGATTATATCACCTACATTGAGAGTACCGTTCTGAACGAGTACCGTTGCAACAGGACCACGACCTTTGTCAAGTCTTGCTTCGATGACAGTACCCTTTGCAGCTCTTTCGGGATTCGCCTTCAGCTCCTTCATGTCTGCAATAAGGAGTACCATTTCAAGAAGCTCATTGAGATTTTCCTTTGTTTTTGCAGAAACGCCTATAACGGGAGTATCTCCGCCGAAGTCCTCGGGAACTATCTCATATTCCATAAGCTGTGTTTTAACTTTGTTTATGTCTGCCGCAGGCTTGTCTATTTTATTTGCTGCAACGATTATTGAAACTCCCGCAGCCTTTGCATGGTTTATAGCCTCAATGGTTTGAGGCATGATGCCGTCGTCGGCAGCCACGACAAGTATAGCAATATCCGTTACTTGAGCTCCTCTTGCACGCATTGTTGTAAATGCCTCATGTCCGGGAGTGTCGAGGAAAGTTATATCCCTGCCGTCAATATTTACACGATAAGCACCAATATGTTGAGTTATGCCGCCTGCCTCGGTTGACGTTACATTTGCATGGCGTATGGCATCAAGGAGAGAGGTCTTGCCGTGGTCAACGTGTCCCATCACGACAACGACGGGAGCTCTCGGAACAAGATTTTCGTCATCATCATCACTGTCATCAATGATTCTTTCTTCAATGGTCTCAATGGTTTCCTTTTCTATTCTTGCATGGAATTCAAGTGCCACAAGAGAGGCTGTATCGAAGTCGATGTTATCATTGACGCTTGCCATTACACCAAGATTCATGAGCTTCATGATGACTTCGGCAGCTCTCGCCTTAAGACGCAGTGCAAGCTCACCGACAGTTATCTCATCAGGAATCTGAACAGTTATAGGCTTTGTTTTTCTTTCTCTTTCGATACGGTTGATTCTTTCCATTTCGGTTTCCTTGCGGGAATTTTTGGGTTTTCCACGCTGTTGGGAACGCTGATTTATCTTTTCCTTGCCCGGACCTGTATTGACATTGTGCATTTTTTCGCTTGCAAGACGGTCATATTTTTCATTGTATCTTTCGATATCGACATTTGACTGACGGGTATTTATCACCCTGCTTCTTTTTTCAAATGAGCCTTCCTGCTTTGGAGCTTCGGGTTCGGTATTTTGTTTTTCGGGTTTTTGGTTATTGTTGTTCTGAACAGGTTTTTTATCGGGATTTTTGAACTTGCTTCCATTGATGCCTTTGGTTTTTTTATCGGGCTTGGATTCAAATCTTTTTTCCTTTTTGGCATCCGACCTTTCAGTCTTTTCGGACTTTTCTGTTTTTTCTTTTTTATCCCTGTCCTTATCGGGCTTATCCTTTTTGTCTTTTTTATATTTATCAAACTTATCGTTTTTGTCTTTGTCGGATTTTCTGTCTTTTTTCTCTGACTTTTCCGTTTTTTCGATTTTATCCTTCTTGTCCGGGGCAGAGGGCTTTTCATCTTCAACGGGATCGTTTTTTGAAGCAAAATATTTTTGAAAATCGGGTACACTGTTATCAAGAGTTACTTTTTCAAATACAAAATTAAGCTCATCCTCCGTAAGAACGGTATTAGGCTTTCTTATGGTATTGAAATTTTGTTTTATCATATCTGCAATATCCTTGACCTGCATATTAAGGTCCTTTGCCAGATCACCAAGTTTATATTTTATCATACACAAATTCCTCCTGTTACATCAAGCTAAAAGCTGTTGCAGCTTTTTTGCAAATCCTTCATCATTCACGGAAACAACTCCCACAAGCTTTCCGACGGCTGCCCCGAGATCAGCCATAGGTATATTTGAGGCAATGATATTTATATTATTGCTTTCTGCTTTTTTATAAAATGCAGAGAGCGTTCTCTCGGAAATATCAACAGCGGTTATTATCAGCCTTGATTTTTTCTTTATGACAGATTCCTCCGCCGAGTCGAATCCGAGAGAGAGCTTGCCGGCTCTTCTCGCAAGACCTAAAAGATTCAAAGCCGATCTGATATTATTGTCCATTTGATTCAGCCGCCTCCAGTTCTTTTTCAAGCTGTAGGTAGACCTCATCGGGTATCCTGCATGAAAATGCTTTTTCAAGTCTCCTTGCCTTTCTTGCAGCCTTAAGACATTCAGAGTTAGAGCATATATAAGCACCTCTGCCCGATTTTTTGCCTGTCAGGTCAACAATGATCTCGCTTTTCAGTATGATATTTCCGTTTTCATCCGTTTTATCGGGTGTTTTTACTATCCTTACAAGCTGCTTTTTTTCCTTCATCTCATTGCAGCCCGTACATTTTCTCAAAGGGATCTTCTTTTGGTGCATATATTATCTCCTTCAATTATGCTTCAGAGTCAACCGTCGTGTCCTTGCCTTCCGTATCAGTATCGTCAGCAGCCTCTGTAATATCAGCTTTTGTTTCTGTATCTTCATATTCATCATCTTCTTCGTCATCATAAGGATTGCTCTCGGGACGGATATCTATTTTCCATCCGGTGAGCTTTGCGGCAAGACGAACATTTTGCCCCTTGTTTCCTATTGCAAGTGAAAGCTGGCTGTCAGGCACTACTGCACGGCAGGTTCTTTCGGTTCTCGGATCTATGTCTACCCACTTTACCTCGGCGGGAGAAAGTGATGCGGAAACGAATTTTATAGGATCCTCATCATATTCGATGATATCTATTTTTTCACCGTTGAGAGCAGCAACTATTGTGCTGACTCTCTGACCTCTCGGACCTATGCAGGCTCCGACAGCATCTACATTTTCATCATGGCTGAATACAGCTATTTTAGTTCTTGAGCCTGCTTCTCTCGATATTGATTTTATCTCGACAACACCGTCAAATATCTCGGGAACCTCGGATTCAAAGAGTTTTTTGACAAAATCGGGATGAGTCCTTGAGACTATGGCACGGGATTCCTTATTATCGGGCTTCATACCGAGAACATATACTTTTATGACATCATTTTCATGCAATACCTCTCCGACAACCTGTTCATTTTTTGCAAGGACTGCAACGGATTTTCCGAGACGTACATTTGCATTGCCCGTATTCTTGTCGATCTGCTCAACGGTAACTGTAACTATCTCTGCCCTTTTGCTTTCAAAGTCGGCAAGAGCCTGTCCCTTTTCGCTGTCACGGATGCCCTGACGTATTGTATTCTTGGCTTTTTGTGCAGCGATTCTTCCAAAGTCCTTTGTATCAAGTCTTATACCGACCTTATCGCCTATCACGGCATTGGCATTGATCTTTCTTGCTTCATCAAGCTGTATCTCATACTTGGGATTCAACACCTCATCAACGACCTCTTTATTGAGGAATACCTCGAAGATGCTTGTATCGGGATCCATGTTTATAAGTATGTCATCATCACTGTTGCCGTACATTTTCTTGCAGGCAAGCTTTATAGCCTTTTGTATCTGGACTATCATATAGTCAACGGCTATGCCCTTTTCCTTTTCGATAGCCTTCAGAACCTCATAGAGTTCTGGATTTTTATTTATCTCTGTTTTATTTTCATTTTTAGCTTTCATTTTTGTAAGTGCCTCCATTTATCAAAGGTTGAAATCATCTAATTTAATATATACGGCATCTTTTTTGTTTATTACGATCCGAGAGCCGTTTTCGGAATTTACGGTGACAGTATCCTTGTCATGTGCGATAAGAGTACCCTTAAATTCACGGATACCGTTTTGATCAGGTCTGTGGAGCTTGACCATAACAGGTGCTGCAAGAAATGCGTCAAAATGCTCCGGTCTTATCAGCTCCCTTTCAATGCCCGGTGATGAGACCTCAAGACAATAATTCTGTTCTATCGGATCAAGATCATCAAGGGGCTTGTCGACAGCTCTTGTAACATTTTCACAGTCCTCGATAGTAACGCCGCTGTCCTTGTCAATGAATATTCTCAAGTACCACATGGCACCCTCCTTGACAAATCGTACATCCCATAGTACAAGACCAAGCTGTTCAATGATAGGTTGAACGCATTGAGTGACAGCTTCAACGGTATTGAGTTTAGATTTTTTTTCTCTCATAGCAATCTCCGTTCCATAAAATATATTTTTGTCATATTAACGATAAAAGAGCGGGTCACCCCACTCTTTCGTCAACCAACACAATATCTACCATAATTAATTCTACCACAGTGTATTGAAATATGCAAGAAGTTTTTTAAAAAAATTACTCACTTTCGAGTAATTTAACAGCTTCGGTCGTATCAAGCTTATCTATCTTGTTGAGTTTTCTGTTCATCTGACGTGTACGCACTCCGACAAGCAGTTCAAGACTGTCTTCTGTATCTTTAAGATTTTTTCTTGCCTTTTCGAGAACGCCCTCAAATTTTGCAAATTCTGTTTTGACAGCTCCGAGAACTTCCCAAACTTCACCGCTTCGTTTTTGAATTGCGAGTGTCTGAAAGCCCATTTTGAGAGAATTGAGCATTGCCGCCATAGTAGACGGACCTGCTGCATTTATGTTGTAGGTACGCTGTAATTCCTCGACAAGTCCCGGTGTATTCACTACCTCGGCATACAGTCCCTCAAACGGCAGGAACATTATTGCAAACTGTGTTGTGTAGGGCGATTCTATGTATTTTGTGCTTATATCCTTTGCACACTTCTTGACAACATCAACAAGTTCTTTTTTTGCTGACGAGATAAGCTCCTTGTCGCCTGTTTCATAAGCATCCTGAAGATGAGCGAATCTGTCGCCGGGGAATTTTGAATCTATCGGAAGATATACTGTTTTGCCTTCTTCAAGTCCCGGCAGTTTGACTGCAAATTCAACACGGTTTTTGCTTTTGGGAACAGTTGCAACATTTTCGTCATACTGTTCGGGAGTAAGTATCTCTTTGAGGATAGCTCCAAGCTGTATTTCACCGAGTATGCCACGTGTCTTGACATTTGAGAGGACTTTCTTCAGATCACCGACACCCTGTGCAACATTCTGCATTTCACCGAGTCCCTTATATACCTGTTCAAGTCTTTCGCTGACGAGCTTAAAGGATTCATTCATCTTATTTTCGAGAGTAGTCTGCAATTTCTCGTCAACAGTTCCTCTTATCTGTTCAAGCTGTTTGTTGTTGTCGTCACGAATATTTTTGAGCTGATTCTGAACAGTAGTTTCGAGAGTGGCAAAACGGCTTTCAAGCTGTTGAAGATTGCCTGATATGCTTCCGTTCATGCTTTCGAGATTGGTCTGTAATTTTTCGTCAACGGTTCTCCTTATCTGCTCAAGCTGTTTGCTGTTGTCATCACGGATATTTTGGAGTTTGGTTTCGGTATTGTTTTCAAGTGTGGCAAAACGGCTTTCAAGCTGTTTGAGATTGGCTGATATGCTTCCGTTCATGCTTTCAAGATTAGTCTGTAATTTTTCGTCAACGGTTCCTCTTATCTGTTCAAGATGTTTGCTGTTGTCGTCACGGATATTTTGGAGTTTGGTTTCGGTACTGTTTTCAAGTGTAGCAAAACGACTTTCAAGCTGTTTAAGCTGATTCGAGATGTTGGTATTCATTGAAGAAAGCTGTTCAAGCTGTGAATTTCCGACAATTTCAAGCTGTTCTCTTTGAGCCTTGGCTAATTTTATCTGTTCATTTCCGGAGCGTTCCTGACCTGCTGTAAGCTGACTGCCAAAAGCGGTCATGTTATCCTTTATGCTTGAAGAAACTTCTTGTCGGAGAGAGCTTTGTGAATCACGATTTTCTTTTTGTATCATTTCAAGGTATGATCTTATAGAATCCATTTCGGGTTTAATATCAGTCTTTTGGGAGGCTCCCGTTCTGACGATCAAAAATATAAGTAAAACTATGATTATTATTCCAACGATGAGCAATGCAATGTCCATTGATTTTTACACTCCTTCAAATATAATATCCGTCGCCCTGTGCAAAAGGGCTTTTGTCGATGATGTCCTTGAGTGTTATGCTGTCAAGGTATTCGTTTATCACATCATAGAGTCCCTTCCAAACGGGGAGTGTTATACATTCATTTGCCCTCGGACAATCATTTATATCCGTTTCAAGACAGGCGACAGGTGCAAGGCTTCCTTCAGTCAGGCGAAGTATTTCACCGACAGTATATTTATCGGCAGGCTTTGAGAGCATATATCCGCCCTGATATCCTCTGTTGGCTTTAAGCAGTCCCGCCTTGCTCAAAAGAGGAACTATTTGTTCAAGATATTTTTTTGAAATGTTCTGTCTTTCGGCGATATCCTTAAGTGAAACATATTCTCCCTCCTTGCAGTTAAGGGCAAGGTCTATAAGCATTCTCAAAGAATATCTTCCTTTTGTCGAGATTTTCATAAAAAATTCTCCTTTCCACACAAGATTTACACAATTTATACTATTATATCACAACAATAATGTTTTTTTCAATACAAAATATAACAAAAAAACAGCAGAACAGAAAAAACAAATTCTGTTCTGCAATGTGCTAAAGCATTTCCTCAAAAGCCCTGCGTATCTTTGGATGTCGGATGATGAAGTGTATCGGCTGACAGTCGTTTTTTGATATCATCACCCATTTATCATTGTGCATAATTATATTTACATTTTTCAGTTTATACCTGTTGTCAAATTCAATATTATAATTATCGTACTTTTCGGCAAATTCAATGGTCTGTTTTTTGTGTTCGATGTATTCTGAATAATCATTGTAGAAAAAAGGTCTTTCCTGAAAGGCTCCCGTAACTGACAGCCCAAAGGGTTCTTTTTCAAATTCCTCCCTTGAAAACAGTGTTATACGATCATCTATGGTGAATGACTTAAGGATTGAAATGATATTTTCCTTTGCGTGCCTGTAAACATCCATTATTTTTGCAATCTCGGCTTCGGATGCCTTCTGATTTTGCAGAACAGATATCAGGAGATCCCTTTTCATAGTCCACAGAGGAAATACTGACCATATGCCCCGTCTTTCGCCTGATGTATGGACATCGGCATTCAGGAATTGTATTAATGTATCCACATTGTCATGCTTGTAAACATTCATAAGAGACCGTGATTTTTGGAGTATCACTCTCATTTCCCGATTGTAGTATTTCAACGATTCACTTGTACGGTCAAGATTCAGTTTTACATGAGTCTCGTGTCCGTACACTCCCTCACCATACATAACGATCTTGTCTGTACATCCGCATACATGATAGTATATGCCGCTTTTTGCAGTGGGCAGATAAAACGGCTTCAAGCCTCCGCTCATAAAAAGAGGGAACATTTTTTGGATAGCTATCGTAATATCCTCGAATGGTCTTTCGATATTATGCACAAAGATAACGGATACTCCCTTTTTGATTATCTCGGACATCAGATATATCCATTCATCCGAAAGCTGTTCATGGCGAAATATGAAGTGAGGCATTTCGCTGAAAACATACAATTCTTTTGTGTCTTCGTCTGCAAGAACATACCGAAGGAAATCGAGTTCTCCACGGCAGACATTTTCCTTGCCGATATAAGACCTTACCTTGTTGAAAGCGGGCAGAACGATATCATAATTTCTTGGAGGTTTGTCATTGTGGAACTGAATGACATGATCTGTAGCCGCAATTTTTTCCGACAAAAACCATTCCCGTACACCGTTGATATATGTCTCATTGGTTTTGGTCATTTCGGCGTTATCCATCAAAGCCGAGATCATACTGTCATATTTTTCATTTCTGTATTTGAGATTAAGGAACTCTCCGATTTTCTCGGCAAAGCTGCTTGAATCGGATATATTTCGCTGCTTGCTTCTTACTCTTGATATAAATGACGGATCATAATTGGAGAATCTTGCAAAATCATTCATGTTTATGTCGAGAGTGGAGACAAGGATATTGAACTTTCTCACAAACATATCCATATTATTGTTTTCGTCGGATATGTCCATATCAGACAAATCAAATTCTTCCCCGTGTTTTTTTGCGATGACCTCAAAGCCCTTTGCAAGCTTTTGAAGCTGCTGCTTTGAAGGGTGTCTTGTGCCGTTGCGGTATCGGCTTATCACGGAAACTGAAAGATCAGAGGCATTGGCAAGCTCTTTGGCAGTACACCTGTATTTCTCTATCAAATCATTGATCTGTTTGGAAACTTCCATTTTTTGAGTATCACACTTTCCGTATAATGCTTTATTAATGGTGTATTATACCAATAATTTACCATATTTTAGAAAATATTGGCAATCACATTGCCAAACGGTCATTGACTCATTGGCAATTATGATTTAAAAATCTAATATGGTATTATAATATTTTACAATTATATTATAATGGTATTTAAAGACAGTTATTTTTATAATTCAGTGTTAAGATAGGAGTTGACATTAAGTCAATGACATTATGTCAATAATCGACAAAAAATCCTTGAAAGTATTATAATATAGACAAAGGGAAATGTCAATTATTGGTAATAAAAAATTTTTATAAAATTGCTTATAAGTTTTTATTCGTCTATAGAACCCCCCAAAGTGAGCGGATATGTTCTGTATCTGCTCACTTGGCGTTCTATATAAAATTTTTATATAAAAAGAGCGGAGCCTGTATTACAAAAGCTCCGCTCTTTGTTATTTTGATTTGCCCGTGAAAGGCTCACGGCACTGGTCGGGATTCAGCATTCTTTCTGTAAGTACAGATGATATAAGCATAAGAGCCTTTTCCTCCGCAATGTCGGTAAGCTCAAAAAAATTTTCCTTATGCTTTTTGCCGTCTATTTGAGAATACCATTCGGAGTGGGACATATTGGCATAGTCGAATGACAGATCGGGATAGGATGTTCTTATGATAGGAGAAAGCACAGGACTTATTTTGAGCAGTCTTTCACCGAGCTTTACGATGGATTTTTTGAGTGATCGCCTGTCATTGAGCATGACAAGACTGTGATGCCAGTCCTTCTGAACCTGAACAAGCTCATCCGTTTTTATATCCTGCCTGAAATATTCGAGCAAGAAGCCATGCCACATTTCCGCTATCAGGCGATTGACTCTTTCCTTCATCGGAGCAGTCGATTGAAGCTTGAAGGAGGATATCTTCTGCTTCCGCTCATATCTTAAAAAAAGGCTGTCAAGATTAGCCTCTATTTCGTTGTGGCATATACTGTTGAGCATATCAAGACGCTGTTCTTCGAGTACATCCGAAAAATATACTATAAACGGATGTGCCGTTGCATCAAAAGCATAATGGGTGATGAATCCCAAAGTATAGCTCATTGCAATATCACTTTGATTATTCCTTGCAAAGCCTATAAAATAATTTATTATTTTTTCCGCACTCATAGAATGTATCCTTGAGCCGTATTCTTTAAGGCTTCTGCCCTTTTGATACGGCATCACTCTATGAAGAAAGAATATATCGGGACCTGACGCTCCCCATATAAAAGCAGTATGATCAAGCTCAAGCTGGGGCTGATATTCAAGAAGCACATCATATATTCTTTCCGCCAATAAGTAATGTGATACTACCGCAGGCATTTTTTCATCTCCTTTATCCGACACAGAGAAAGAAATGATAAACTGCAAAAGCCTGTCATTTCTCGCTCCCGACTCCTCACTTATTTGTTACCTTATTCAGTCAAGAACAGTCAGCTTGGCTATATTTCCCATAAGCTTTTTTGTGCCGACCTTGTCGAATGCTATTTCAAGCATACTGTCGGAAGCCATGGGCTTGACATTTATTATTGTTCCTTCTCCGAAGGTATTGTGTATAACTCTCATACCGACAGTATAATTTATCATAACAGGCTTTGGTGTCACTCCCGAAGTTATCGTTCTGCTTCGCTCTATCTCCTCACGTCTTGCAGCCTTGGGTTCAGGAATCTTTACATTGGGATCACGAACTATCTCACGCTTTTTATTTTCGACAAGATGTTCGGGAAGCTCCTTCAGAAAACGTGAAGGGCGGTTTCTTGTTGTATGACCGAACAGCATTCGGCTTTCAGATGCACTTATGTAAAGCCTTCTTTTAGCCCTTGTTATACCGACATAGGCAAGCCGTCTTTCTTCCTGCATATCATCGGCATCCGACATTATAGCCTGAAAGCTCGGAAACATATTTTCTTCCATTCCCGGAATAAACACATTGTCAAATTCAAGTCCCTTTGCCGAATGTATCGTCATCATCACCACTTTATCCTCATCATCTGCATATGAATCTATATCGGTCAGAAGTGCCGTATATTCGAGGAAGCCCTGAAGGGAAGCCTCATCACCGTATTCCTTTTCATACTGTATGATATTTGACGTAAGTTCATGGACATTTTCAACGGCAGCCTCTCCCCTTTCGCTCTCTCTTTTTATAAAGGGATCATAATCCGTTTCCTTGACAAGAGCCTCGTACATATCGGATATCTGCGAACCGTCATCAAGCATTTTATTCATCCTGTCTATCATTGAAACAAAGCTCTGAAGCTTTTCACAGCTTTTCAAGAGGATATCGAACTGTTCTGCCTGACGCATTGTTTCAAACATACTCTGACCGAGTGTATAGCTTATTTCTTCTATCTGTGATATGGTTCTGTCGCCGATGCCACGCTTCGGAACATTTATTATTCTTTTAAGTCTGTTGTTGTCAAACGGATTGCTTATGACATTGAGATATGCCATCATATCTCTTATTTCCCTGTACTCGAAGAATTTTCTTCCGCCTATTATCTTGTAGGGGATTCTTGAACGAAGGAAATTTCTTTCTATTGCCTGTGATTGAGTATTCATTCTGTAAAGGACTGCATGGTCGGAGTATTTTCCGCCCTTTGCAACATCATCCTTTATAGTTTTTGAGATAAAGCCGCTCTCGTCCTGCTCATCGCTTGCTGTATAGACGATGATCTTGTCTCCCGCTTCATTTTGTGTCCAAAGACTTTTTTCATGCCTTGCATAGTTGTTCTTTATAATATAGTTTGCCGCATTGAGGATATTTTTAGTCGAGCGGTAATTTTGCTCCAGCTTCACAACTTTGGCATTTTCATAGTCATTATCAAATTCAAGTATATTTTCGACAGTTGCTCCCCTGAATTTATATATGCTCTGATCATCGTCGCCCACAACGCATACATTATGATATTTCTCCGAAAGAAGCCTTACAAGCTCATACTGGATAGTATTTGTATCCTGATATTCGTCTACCATGATATATTTGAACTGCTCCTGATATTTTTCGAGTATATCGGGAAATTCATTGAAAAGCTCAACGGTATTATATATAATATCATCAAAATCCATTGCATTTGCCTCAAGAAGTCTTTTCTGATATTCTTTATATATATTTGCGATCGAAATAAGTCTGACATCGGTTCCCGCACGTTTTTTGAATTTTTCGGGACTTACAATAGAATCCTTTGCATGGGATATTTCGGGTATAACACTTTTCAACGGAAGTATCTTATCATCAATGTTGAGTGCTTTCATGCAGTCCCTGATAATCCTTTTCTGGTCATCGGTGTCATATATGGTGAAATGCTCACGATAGCCGAGTCTTTCGCCGTATCTGCGGAGTATCCTTACACACGCACTATGAAAGGTAGATGCCCATATATCATGTCCTGCGGAGCCGACTTTTTTGACGATTCTGTCTTTGAGTTCATTTGCAGCTTTGTTTGTGAAGGTTATGGCAAGTATTCTCCACGGCTGTACCTTTGAAACGGCAAGTCTGTCAGTGAGTTCATCGGACAGTTCTGTTTTTGCGTCAGCGGCATCTTTCATTTGTTCGATATCATCATCACTGTACTGACCGTACAGCTCCTCGCTTTCATATGCCTCACCCCAGCGAAGTATATGGGCAATGCGGTTCACGAGTACAGTAGTTTTTCCGCTGCCTGCTCCCGCAAGCACAAGCAACGGTCCTTTTACTGTAAGTACTGCTTCCCTCTGTCTGTTATTAAGACCTGTAAATTCTCTTTCTATGATATTTTTTCTGATCTGTATGATCTCCGTTCTTGTCATTGGAACGTCCCCCTAAATTTTTTTAATAGCTTGTTTTTACTATTCTATTTTACCTCAAAATCAAAATAATATCAAATATTATTCATAAATTTATTTTGATTTGTCATAAATATATTTCAGGGAAAAAATAAAAAAATTTCCCGAATGATAATTTTCTTGAAACGGAGGAATAATTTTTATGTCAAGAAAAAAAGGTATTGATGTATCCTATGCACAAGGAAATATAGATTTTTCAAAAATAGATAAGAATGAAGTGCAGTTTGCTATAGTAAGAAGCAGCTTCGGCTGGTACGAAGGGCAGAAGGACAGTAAATTCGACAGAAATATAAAGGGATTTCAGGGAGCGGATATCCCATGCGGAGCATATCATTATTCATATGCACAAAACAGGGATGATGCAGTAAAGGAAGCAAAATACTGTATATCCTGTATAAAGGGCTATAAGCTGCAGCTTCCTGTGTTTTATGACCTTGAGGACAGCTCTGTAGCCGTACTCGGAAAACGTACCTGTACCGATATTGCAAAAGCATTTTGCGACTATATGAAAAAAGCCGGCTTCAAAACAGGAATTTATATGAATCTCAATTGGCTCGACAATTATGTTTATAAAGATGAGCTTATCGGAAAATATGAGCTGTGGCTCGCCCAATGGGACTCTGTAAGACCATATTACAAGTGTTCGTTCTGGCAGTATAAGGTCGGTCAGTCGGGAAGCATAAAGGGCATTTCCGGAGAAATAGACATGGACTATATGTATACGGACGGCGATCAAAATAAGGATGATGACGATACACAAAAATTTCAGGTCGGAGATATAGTGAAGGTGCTTGATCCGATAGACTATGATACGGGAAAAAGATTTCAGGTTTATGACGGTGTGACATACTCGGTAATAGAGGCTGTCGGTGACAGGATAGTCATCGGCATTGACGGTCAGGTCACTGCCGCAATAAATGCAAAATATCTTGAAAAGCTCCCTTCAGAATCGGAAAAAAATAAACATACCTATACTTATATAATAAGGAGCGGTGATACGCTCACGTCAATAGCAGAAAAATATCATACCACTGTCCGGAAAATAGCAGAAGAAAATCATATAGCAAACCCCAATATAATATACGCAGGTCAGATACTTCACATAACAGTTTAAGCAGATTGTACAGAAAAATCAGTTAAATTCAATGCAACTTTAATAAAAATAACATTATCGACTTGACAATAGTGTAATAATAGTTATAAAATACAAGATGTGCAGAATCGTGTTTTTTACTTCATAAATATCATTTATCCGACTCTGCTTTTTGGTCATCATCTCAATGATGTCGTTGAGATATTTTTATATAAATTTTCATAAACATTCAAAGCGTTTCCAATAAAAACAGTTGAAAAAATCCCATAGAAAATTTTTTGATAATTTTTTCGGTTTGAGATTTCAATTTAAACGAGGGTTCTTATTAAATTAGGAAATATTTTTATATGAAGGAGATTTTTTTGAGTATAATAAAGAAAAACTGAATAAAAATATTTGACAGCGACACCTTCTTGAGCTGATCTTATGAACAAAATATAAAAACCTTTAACAAACAAAAATCATAGGAGGTGCAAATCAAAATGGATCCGGTGCTGGCAATATTCCTGATAGTAGCTATTTCGATAGTAGTCGGAGGATGTGCTTTTTTTGCAGGCGTTCAGTACAGAAAAAAAGTCGGTGAGGACAAAATCGGCTCTGCCGAAACCGAGGCAAAGAGGATAATTGATGAGGCTCAACGTCTTGGAGATGCGGCAAAAAAGGAAGCGGTCATAGCAGGTAAGGATGAGGCTCACAAGCTTCTTACCAATGCTGAACATGAGATCGCAGACAGACGAAAAGAAATGCAGCGTCAGGAAAGACGTATCCAACAAAAAGAAGAATCTGTAGAGAAAAAGCTCGAAAGTCTTGAGAAGAAGGATGAATCCGTTTCACAGAAGCTCAAGGCTGCCGAACAGCGTCTTGCTGAAGCTGAACAGATCAAACAAAGTGAACTTGGTGTTCTCGAAAAAATATCCGGATTTACTTCCGAACAGGCTAAAGCCTATATCCTGAATAATCTTGACAATGAGCTTACACATGAAAAGGCTGTCAAGATAATGGATTTTCAGCAGAAAACCAAGGAAGAATCCGAAAAGACCGCAAGAGAGATCGTATCCCTTGCAATACAGCGTATAGCTGCCGACCATGTGAGTGAATCGACTGTATCTGTCGTTCCTTTGCCGAATGACGATATGAAAGGAAGGATAATCGGTCGTGAGGGCAGAAATATACGTGCAATAGAGACCTTGACAGGTGTTGACCTCATAATAGACGATACACCCGAGGCAATCACCCTCTCATGCTTTGAACCCGTAAGGCGTGAAATAGCAAAGGTCACTCTTACAAAGCTCATTTCCGACGGCAGAATACATCCCGCCAAAATCGAGGAAATGTATGAAAAGGCAAAGCGTGAGGTCGAATACACGATAAAATCCGAGGGTGAACGTGCTATCATCGAAGCAGGCATAAACAATATCCATCCCGAACTTGTGAAGCTCCTCGGAAGACTCCATTTCCGTACAAGCTATGGTCAGAATGTCCTCGAGCATTCGCTTGAGGTGGCATATCTCGCAGGTATAATGGCATCCGAGCTTGGACTTGATCCTACACTTGCAAGACGTGCAGGACTTCTGCATGACATAGGCAAGGCTCTTGATCAGGAGGTAGAAGGCTCACATATCGAAATAGGCGTTGATATTGCAAGGAAATATAAAGAGAGTGAGGCAGTCGTTCATGCAATACACGCCCATCACGGTGATGTAGAGGCAAAGACTGTTATAGCCTGCCTTGTACAGGCAGCAGATGCGATATCCGCTGCAAGACCCGGGGCAAGGCGTGAAAATCTCGAAAATTATATCAAGCGTCTCGAAAAGCTCGAGGAAGTCGCTTCTTCATTTGAGGGCGTTGAAAGATGCTTTGCAATACAGGCAGGACGTGAGGTAAGAATCATCGTGCGACCTGAAGTGGTCAAGGATGATTCAATGGTACTGCTTGCCCGTGACATATGCAAGAAGATCGAAGACGAGGTAGAGTATCCCGGACAGATAAAAGTAAATATCATCCGTGAGAGTCGTGCCGTTGAATACGCTAAATAAATCAGCAATCAACAATGACAGACAGGCAATTTTTATTTTGCCTGTCTGTTTTTTATTTTCCTTTCACTTTTTGAGAGACTATGAATAATATGGTGATATAGGAAGATATAAGGAGGAAACATATATGCCAGAAAATTTTTTATGCAACGGCTGTAATGATTGTTATCCGAGTGATAAGATAAAAGAGGCTGTCTGCATAAATGCCTCACGTATTTATGACTCATGCTCGGATAAGGACTGCCTTGAAGACCTGCCCGTGCTTCTCACAAAGGCAGGTCAGTGCATGATAGACAAGGCTGCAAATGTCCGTCTTAATGATGTCAGCGTCTGCAATGTTTCGACAGGCCTGCAGCCCGTGCCATTCCACAAGGGTTTCTATGCGGTGGATATGACATTTTACTTTGATGTGAACCTTGATGTATTCATGGCTCCGAATGCAATGCCGATGCCTGTGAAGGGACTTGCCGTATTTTCAAAAAGAGCCGTACTTTTCGGCAGTGACGGCAGCGTGAAGATATTCAGCTCTGACGGCAATCCCGAAACTACCGATCCCGCCAATGCTCCGACAAGAAACTGCCCGAAGGCTATCGTCCAGATAGCAGAACCCATACCTCTCTCTGCAAGGCTCATTGACAGAAAAGCTCCGCCTCAAATGCCTCCGTTCCGTATTCCCGAAAGCATCGTAAGAAGATACGGCGGCGAATTTTCATCGAATGAGGCTGAAAAGCAGGTACTCGTATCAGTAGGAATATTCACCATCGTACAGCTTGAAAGAAATGTTCAGATGCTGATTCCTGCCTATGATTTCTGCATACCTCACAAGGAATGTGTCAGCAGCTCGGAGGATCCATGCGAATTGTTCAGCAGCATTGATTTCCCGACAAGCGAATTTTTCCCGTCAAATCTGCCTCTCGAAAATAAAAAGCGTACAGGCTTTGAAGCCTCTGAATAATATTGATTCCCCTGTAAGATATCTGCATCTTCAGGGGAATTTCTATTATTTTTTCAAAAAAATAATTGACAACAGAGCCGTTTGCATTTAAAATTATAATGTCAGATTTTATTAGAAACAGGTGCTTTAATGAATATATTGGCAATAGGTGATATAGTCGGAACAGTCGGCTGTCAGTTTCTTCGTGAAAGGCTCCCGTCACTCAAAAAAGCCGAGAATATAGACCTTGTTATCGCAAACGGCGAAAATTCGGCAGACGGCAACGGCATTACAAAACTATCCGCTGAATTTATATTCTCAAGCGGTGTCGATGTTATAACCCTCGGAAACCATACCTTTAAAAGAAAAGAAATATATGAAGTGCTTGATAATTCTATCAGCATCATAAGACCTGCCAATTATCCCGAAAATACTACCCCCGGAAACGGCTTTACAGTATATGATCTCGGCAGGATACAGATCACTGTCATAAATCTCATGGGCTGTATGTTTATGGAACCTCTCAACGATCCATATACAACCATTGACGATATCCTCAAAAAGACCGATACCAAAATCAAAATACTTGACTTCCATGCGGAAGCAACTGCCGAAAAGCTGGCTATGGCATACTATCTTGACGGAAAGGTCTCCGCAATGTTCGGGACACATACTCATGTTCAGACCTCTGACGAAAGGATATTCCCAAAGGGTATGGGATATATAACCGATGTCGGAATGACAGGTCCGTATGAATCGGTGCTTGGAGTTGTACCTGAAATCGCTGTTAAAAAATTCAGGGAGAAATTGCCTGTGAAATTTGAAACGGCTTCGGGAAAATGCAAACTTGATTGTATCAAATTTACGATCAATGACAAGACAGGCAAAACTGTTGATATAAAAAGGATAGAACTTGTATAAAATATAAAATTTACAGGTTTTTTTACACAAAATACTTGCATAATATTAAAATTGCATATATTATATAGATATATGTTTTTTATTTTTTTTAATGTTTTTAGGAGGAAATTCAAAAATGGAAATTTTAAAGGTTTCATCAAAATCATCACCAAATTCTGTTGCAGGTGCTATTGCAGGTGTCATAAGAGATTACGGCTGTGTTGAGGTACAGGCTGTAGGTGCAGGTGCTACCAATCAGGCTCTTAAATCTATCGCTGTTGCAAGAGGCTATCTTGCTCCGATGGGTATCGACCTTGTTTGTATACCTGCTTTCACCAGCATTGAAATTGACGGTGTTGAGCGTACTGCAATGAAGCTTATAGTAGAGACCAAATAATTTTTGATATCAGATGTGAGATGACTATTTTTTTATGAAGGAAGTGCGAAACGATGATAAACGGTTCATGCTATAAAAATGCTCTTATTTCAGGTGCAAATAATATCATAAAGCATACGGAAGAAATAAATGCCCTTAATATTTTTCCTGTCCCCGACGGCGATACGGGTACAAATATGTCTATGACGATAAAGGCTGCAGGTCAGGCACTTGAGGAGCTTGATTCAAAAAGCATAGCTGAAATTTCTTCGGCTGCTGCATCGGCAATGCTGAAGTCTGCCCGTGGAAATTCGGGAGTTATACTCTCTCTGCTTTTCAGAGGTATCGCAAACGGTCTTAAGGGCAAAGAAAGTATCAATGGCAAGGATTTTACACTCGCCTTGCGTGAGGGTGTCAAGACAGCTTATCAGGCTGTTATGAATCCTACCGAGGGTACTATCCTCACAGTCGCAAGAATGGCGTGCGAGGCAGGAGAACTTCTCTCGAAAAATGAAGATGATCCCGTTATCGTATTCGGTGAGATATGTGCCGCTGCCAATGCCGCACTTGCAAAAACTCCGAATATGCTGCCCGTACTCAAAAAAGCGGGTGTTGTGGATGCAGGCGGTAAGGGACTCTGCATGATATTTGACGGTATGCTCTCATTGCTCCGTGACGGTGTTATGATAGAAAATGAGGAGGATACAGAAAAAACTCCCTCAAAGGAAGAATCGACTGCCGAATTTTTCAGAAATGCCGCTGCTGAATTTGATTCGGTCATAAACTTTACTTACTGTACGGAATTTATTATAGGCAAGAATCCTGATGTTACAAAAAGCTATATGGAGCTGAAAGCCTACCTCGAAACATTGGGCGACTGTGTAGTTGTAGCTGATGACGAGGATATAATAAAGGTTCATGTCCATACGGAAAATCCCGGAAAGGCTCTTGAGGAAGCACTGACCTTCGGTCAGCTCCTCACCGTGAAGATAGAAAATATGAAGGAGCAGCACAGAAAGGCTGCCGAAAAATATGAGCGTGAAAAAGCAAAGGCAGAAGCCGAAGAAAAAAAGCGTCAGGCTCTGAAACCTGTTGCACCGGTTGATGAGATAGGCTTTGTGTCAGTCGCAACAGGTGAGGGTATTGAAAATGTATTCAAGGAGCTTGGCTGTCAGCATATCGTGAGCGGCGGTCAAAGCATGAATCCGAGTACCGAGGATATATATGAAGCTGTTATCGCTACACCCGCAAAGAATGTATTCGTTCTTCCGAACAACAAAAATATCATACTCGCTGCCGAACAGGTAGTGCCGATAGTTCAGGACAGAAATGTTATTATAATCCCTACCAGGACTATCCCACAGGGACTCGGTGCATTGCTTGCCTATTCCGATGATGCTACCGTTGAGCTTAATGCGGAATATATGACGGCTGCTGCAAAAAAAGTCTCCACAGGTATGGTCACCTATGCGGCAAGAAATTCCGAGTTCGGAAGCACAAAGATTAAAGAGGGTGAAATAATCGCTCTCAATAACGGAAAACTCACCCACAAGGATAAGGATCCTGTTCATGCTGTTGTGAAGCTCGCAAAAGAAATGATACATCGTGATACCTCCTATGTTACCGTTATATACGGCAACGGCATAAATGAAGCTCAAGCCGAAGCGGCTATGCAGTCGATACAGTCAAAAGTCGGCTCCAATACAGAGGTCTCCCTTATTGAAGGCGGTCAGCCGATATACTACTTCATTCTTTCAGTGGAATGATACCTGATGAAAATGGTAAGCCTTTGATCAAAAAAAGGTTTACCGTTTTTTGAAATAAAAATTTTTTTGAAGGAGGAGCTTATGCCTTCACTTTTTAAAATACCCGTAAATCAGCTTTGGGGCATAGGAAAAACAAAAGAAAACGCTTTTAACAGACTTGGTATATATACTGTCGGAGACCTGTTAGAATTTTATCCGAAAAACTATGAGGACTGGAGCAATCCGCTTTGTATAAACGATGCCTGTATATTCAGCAGAAGCTATCATAACACCCCCTGCTGTATCAAAGCTGATGTAAGACGTGTCTATGAGCCTCATATTGTAAGAAACAATATGACTATATACAAGGTCGAGGTAAAGGACGAATATAATGATCGTATGACAGTGACCTTCTTCAATCAGTATTATACCTATCAAAAGCTGGTGAATGGCGGAGAATACTTATTCTACGGTGTCGTAAAGGACAGTGAATACGGCTATCAGATGGCATCACCGTCAGTCCTTGATGTGTCAAATATGTGTATACATCCCGTGTATCCCCAGACTGCCAACCTTACCACAAAACAGATAGAATTTGCTGTAAAACAGTCAATAAATATGCTTCCCGAAAAAGTCAATGATCCTGTTCCGCCCGATATACTTGAAAAATACAATCTGTGTGAGCTTGGATATGCCATCAAAAATATACATTTCCCCGAAGATCATATTGCCTTGAGCAATGCAAGACAAAGACTGATATTCGAGGAGCTTCTGATACTTCAATTGGGTATGGCACGCCTCAAGGGCGGAAGACATGAGGAAACTGCACATAAAATAAAAAAAGACTTCACAAAGGAATTTTTCAAGATACTTCCATTTAAGCCGACTAATGCTCAAAAGCGGGCTATCGGTGAATGTATATCCGATATGAAAGAAAATGATTATCCTATGAACAGGCTTATCCAGGGAGATGTCGGTTCAGGAAAAACCGCTGTTGCGGCAGCAGTGTGCTACAGTGCAGTAAAAAATTCCTTCCAGTGTGCATTCATGGCTCCCACAGAGATTCTTGCAGAACAGCATTACAGGACTTTCACCGAATTATTCAAGGATACCGACATAACCGTAGGACTCCTTACAGGCTCCATGAGAGCCTCTCAAAAGAAAAAAATACAGGAACAGATAAAAAACGGTCAGATAGATATAACTATCGGAACTCATGCCCTTATCTCCGATAAAGTAGAGTTCGATTCTCTCGGACTCGTCATAACAGATGAACAGCACCGTTTCGGAGTCGCTCAAAGAGCTGAACTTATTTCAAGGGGCAATAATCCTCATATACTCGTAATGTCTGCAACCCCCATCCCCCGAACACTTGCCCTGATGATATTCGGAGACCTTGATTTGTCGGTGCTGGATGAGATGCCTCCCGGAAGACAAAAAATAGATACGCATTTAATAAGCAGTCGGGCGAAGCCAAAGGCTTATGACTTTATAAAAAGAGAAATAGATAACGGCAGACAATGCTATATAGTATGCCCCGTTGTCGCTCAAAATGACGAAAACAATCTCATATCCGCCGAAGAATACAGCGATATCCTTGACAGGACAGTCCTGAAAAATTACAGAAGGGCAGTCATTCACGGCAAAATGAAGGCTTCCGAAAAGGACAGGATAATGCGGGATTTTTCAGCGGGAAATATTGATATTATCATTGCAACGACTGTTATCGAGGTCGGGATAGATGTCCCGAACAGTACCATAATTATGATAGAAAATGCAGAAAGATTCGGTCTTTCACAGCTCCATCAGCTTCGAGGACGTGTCGGCAGAGGAAAATATAAATCCTGCTGTATACTTGTTTCCGATACTCAAAAGAGCAGTACACTTGAAAGATTGAATGTCATGAGAAAAACAAATGACGGATTTGTGATAGCCGATGAAGACCTTAAGCTCCGAGGTCCGGGGGACTTCTTCGGTGCAAGACAGCATGGACTGCCTGAACTCAAGATAGCTAACCTGTCAAATGCTTCATCTGTCGAAAACGCCAAAATGGCTGCTCATGTGATACTTGAAAGTGATCCCGACCTGTCATTGAAGGAACACAGGGGACTTTATGTTGAGACTCAAAGGCTCTTTGCGGCAGTGGGTTCAACAGAAAGACTCCAGTAATAAAAAAATATATTTTCAGAAAGGAAGCAATGAAATGGAAAACTATAATGACTTTTTACAGAGAATAAGCTATCAGCAGACCGAACTCCAGATCAGAGACGGGGATTTTACGCCTAATGAGCGAGTTTTTCAGAAAGTAGCTCCCGAAAATTCATTCAAGGCATTCTTTGGTGATACAGTTGTCTTTGACCTCCCCAAAAAAGTCAAAAAGGCAATTTATCCGATACTTGACAAATTGTATGAAAAATGTCCCGAATGTTTTTGTCAAAGGCTTAATGAAAATACTATGCACATGACACTGCATGACCTTAATGCTTCCGATAATCTCAATGAGATTGCGTGTGATGTATTCAGCAATGAGATAAAGCTCCTTGAAGTCCTCGCAAAGAATCCCGTTGAGCATCATAAGATAAAAATGAAGACTAATTTCATTGTCAACATGGTCGATACAAGTCTTGTGCTTACCCTTGTACCCATTGATGAGGATGAATGGAACAAGCTCCAAGCCCTCTATGACATGATAAACGAAGTCAGGGTATGCGGATATCCGTTTCTCACTCCGCATATAACCCTCGCTTACTTCAATTACAACGGCTTTGACAAGTCATCATCCGACAAGCTCAAAAAAGTGGTTACTTCACTTAATGAAAAACTCGACCTTGAGATACATCTCGATACAAAGAAACTTTATTATCAGAAATTTGTCAGCATGAACGAATATATAAATATTTTCCGTCTTGCAGAATAAAAAAATCTATCCCTTGCGGAAAAAAACATCTTCCGCAAGGGAGTTTTTTATTCACTCTGTATTGACAAACATATCACACTGTTATATAATAAAATCACAGCGTGAAACGTTGTTCTTATAATTCCCCATAGGGGACGAAAGAAGCCCACCGCCATAAATTACCCGTGCATTTCCGTTTTCACAACTCCCTATAGGGGACGATACGCCAGACGGGATATAGTTTATCAAAGCGTACTCCCTTACAATTCCCCATAGGGGACAAAAAATAGACTCCAAAACAAATAATGTTTTGGAGTTATTTTTATTGCAACAAAGAAAAAACCGAACTGCTTTTCTCAAAAACAGTTCGGCTCAATTATTGATCGTTAATTATTCTTTTGTGTCGGCAATAACCTTTTGTGCGACCATTGCAGGTGCTTCTTCATAGCGGACAAATTCAAAGCTGAAATATCCTCTGCCTTGAGTTGCCTGACGAACAAATGTCGAAAAGTCGCTCATCTCTGCCTGCGGAACTTCCGCTTCAATGGTCTGCATACGGTCTTCTGACGGGTTCATGCCAAGCACACGTCCACGACGTTTTGTAACTTCGCCCATGACATCACCCATGTTTGCATCAGGCACTGTTGCCTTGAGCAAACCTACAGGCTCAAGCAGTACAGGACTTGCTTTCGGCATACCGTCTTTATATGCAAGTGCGGCGGCTGTTTTGAATGACATTTCGGAGGAGTCTACGGGGTGATATGAACCGTCATAGAGAGTTGCTTTGAGTCCGACAACGGGGAAGCCTGCAAGAGGTCCCTTTGAAATGCTGTCACGGAGTCCCTTTTCGACTGCAGGGAAGAAGCCCTTCGGAACCGCACCGCCGACTACTCTTTCTTCAAATATCATATCATCACTTTCACATGGGGAGAACTCTATCCATACATCACCGAACTGTCCGTGACCGCCTGTCTGTTTCTTGTAACGTCCCTGAACCTTGACGGTTTTTCTGATGGTCTCACGGTATGCTACCTTCGGCTTTGACAGTACAACGTCTACACTGTACTTTGATTTAAGTTTGGAAACAACTACATCAAGGTGTTGTTCGCCCATTCCGCTGACAAGCATCTGATGTGTTTCGTGATTTGTTTCAAATTTGATGGTGGGGTCTTCTTCGCAAAGTTTAGCTATACCGAGTGCAACCTTTTCTTCATCGCCCTTTGTCTTCGGAGCAATAGCCATTGTAAGTGACGGTGCAGGATATTCTATACCGTCAAGGACAACTTTTCTTGCAGGAGCTGAAAGGGTATCGCCTGTATTTGTTGCAGAGAGCTTTGCAACTGCACCAATATCACCTGCACCTATATAGGGAGCATCCTCAAGCTTCTTTCCTTTGATGGTCATGACCTTTGCTATTCTTTCGGTGTTGCCCGTTCTCATGTTCACAAGAGGAGTATCGGCTGATACCTTACCCGAAATTACTTTGAAGTATGACAGCTTACCTACAAACGGATCGGCTATTGTTTTGAATACGATAGCGGCAGGCATAGCATCATCCTTTACATTCAGCTCAACAGGGTTGCCCTCTGTATCAACTGCAAGCTCGCCTGATTTTTCCTCGGCACTCGGTGCAAGCCATATAAGACCGTTCAAAAGCTGTTCAACGCCGTAAGTCAAAAGAGCATCACCGCAGAATACAGGGCTTATTGTACCATTCTTTACACCGTGACTTATACCTACGATTATTTCTTCGGGAGTAAATTCCTCGCCCGAGAAATATTTCTCGAACATTTCATCGCTTGTTTCGGCAACTGCTTCATTTATGGCAGTTCTCAAGCCCTCAAGGCGATCACCCATATCGGGGATCGGAACAACGGTTACTTTGCCGTTTATATATTTATAAGCCTTGTATTCAAGAAGATTTACATAACAATCTGCCTGACCGTCAACTATATACGGAACTACAACAGGGCATACAGATGGACCGAAGGATGATTTAAGGCTTTCAAAAACACGGTAGAATCTTGCACTTTCATCGCAAAGACCGTTTACGAAGAATACCTTTGTAAGACCTCTTTTATCGGCAGCTTTTACAGCCTTTTCGGTACCGACGCTTACACCGCCCTTGCCCGAAACCGTGATGAGCATTGTATCGGCAGCTCTTGAAGCTTCACACAGACCGCCTTCAAAGTCAAAAAGCCCGGGAGCATCAATGATATTTATCTTCTTATTTTTCCATTCAAGAGGAGCTACACAAGCCTGTACAGAGGTTTTTCTCTTTATTTCTTCGGGATCGAAGTCGCATACGGTGTTGCCTTCGCTGACTTTACCGAGTCTTTCGGAGCCGCCGCACAAATAAAGCATAGCTTCCGCAAGAGATGTCTTACCCGAGCCACTGTGACCGGCAAGGGCAATATTGATAATATTTTTTGCGTTATACTGTTTCAAAAGTTTTGCCTCCTTGTAATTAGAATA
>CACXGJ010000139.1 GCA_902767125.1 uncultured Ruminococcus sp.
ATCTCTCTTTGTCTTATAAAACTCTTTTTCCCTTGTAAGAACTACTATATTTTTATGAGAGCCGTCTTCTATTGCACGTTCTATCGGGATAGGAGCTGAAACTCCGCCGTCAAGAAGATACATTCCTTTGAATTTCACAGGCTTTGATACCAAAGGAAGTGATGATGAGGCTTTCACGGCTGTAAAATCGTCCTGCATATCATTTTTATCAAAAAAGACAGATTTGCCGGTCATACAGTCGGTAGTTCCTGCAATTATATTCATACTGCTCCTGAAAAACTCCTCATAATCAAACGGGAGCAATTCATTTGAAAGTTCCCCGAAAATAAAGTCAAAATCAAATACATTCCCCTTTTTCACAAGTGATGAAAAGCTCATATAACGCTTGTCGGAAGCGTATTTTGTGTATATCTCGTAATTTCTTTTATTCTGCTTTGATATGTACGAAAGGGCATTGCACGCACCTGCTGACACAGCATATATATTCGGCAAAAATATATTATTTTCAGCCAAAACATCAAGTACTCCGGCAGTATACGCCCCTCTCATACCTCCGCCTTCAAGTATAAGACCTATTGACATAAAAATTTCAGCTCCGATAAATTTTTTTATACCCTAATATGATACACCATTATTTATAAAAAATCATTAACAAACTTTTAATAAAAATTCATTTATAAATTAATTCTCTTATTCTATCAGTTTTATCACAAAGATATAAATATCCCAAAAGTGCCTCAAACCCCGTTGCATAGTGATATTCCTGTGTACGCTTGTGGGCGTGGGCGGTATGGGCATTCCGTCCACGGCGGAATATATCCGCTTCCTCCTCTGTCAGAAAAGGCTCTATTTTTTTGAACAGTTCCGCCTGTGCCTCACATCGCACACGCTCTACCTTCAGTTGATTAAGCTCCTTGACAGGACGGTTTGCCTGACACACGATTTCCTCACGAACAAACAGGTCATACACACAGTCGCCTATAAATGCCAATGTCAGCGGACTCAACTGCTTCGGATCACAATCATAATTCGTCAAACGCATAGCATTTTACTCCACAAACTCAAATTCGACATCATACATACTCACAGTGTCACCCTCATTTACGCCTGCTTCCTTGAGGGCATCTATGACACCGGAACTTATCAGAACTCTTTGGAAATACTGCAAGGATTCGGAATCATCAAAATTTACTCCACGCAGTACCCTCAAAAGCCATTCTCCCTCGACAAAGTATACATCATCATTTTTAGTTATCCTGACAGCCTGTTTTCCGATCTCGTCCTCGGATATGACAGGGGCTGCTTCAGGCTCATATCTTACAACAGGCGGCAGCTTCGAGAGCTGTTCCTGAATTTCCTTCAGCAAAGGCTCGACCTCATATGAAATAGCTGCCATTATCGGGAAAAATTTATACCCCTTTGCTTCAACATATTTTCTGAAATCCTCGACTGTCTCATCATCTGTGAGATCACACTTATTTCCTGCAACTATCATAGGTCTTTTTGCAAGTTCGGAATTGAATTTTGCAAGCTCACTGTTGATGGTTTCAAAATCCTGTTTCGGATCACGTCCTTCGCTGCCCGACACATCTACCATGTGTACAAGGAGTCTGCATCTTTCAACATGACGCAAAAATTGATGTCCGAGTCCGAGTCCTTCATTAGCCCCCTCGATAAGTCCCGGGATATCTGCCATTACAAATGAGCTTTCAGGACCCATGCGTACTACTCCGAGTACGGGAGTTATAGTGGTAAAATGATAGTTTCCGATAACAGGCTTTGCCTCACTCACAACTGATATGAAAGTGGATTTCCCGACATTAGGGAATCCCACTATCCCTACATCTGCCAACAGCTTCAATTCAAGCTGTACTTCAAAGCTCTCACCGGGCATTCCCGGCTTTGCAAAGCGTGGAGTCTGTCGTGTAGGCGTTGCAAAATGTGTATTTCCCCAGCCGCCCTTGCCGCCCTTTGCGACAATGACAGGTTCACTGTCGGATATATCAGCCAATATCCTGCCCGTATCAGCCTCCTTTACGACAGTTCCCAACGGCACTTTTATGATAAGATCGGGAGCTTTTTTACCGTTGCATCTGCCGCCCTTGCCGTTTTCGCCCTTTTGGGCAGTATATTTCCTCTTATAACGGAAATCCGCCAAGGTCGATAAATTGGTATCAGCCAAAAAGACTATATTTCCTCCACGACCTCCGTCACCTCCGTCGGGACCGCCCGAAGCAACATATTTTTCTCTGTGAAAGGCTACTGCACCGTCACCGCCGTCACCTGCTTTTATAAATATCTTCGCTATATCAACAAACATAATTCAGACTCTCCTTTTCTATGCCAATCTATATACGCTGTATTTACGGGTAAATATGGAATATTCTCCGATATATCCAAACCTCTTTGTTATAGACAGTTCCTTATAAAAATCAATGGATAGTGCTTTATATTCCTCCTCCGAAACAGCATATGTTTCCAAAATATCATTTTGCCTGTCGTACCTGTCGAGTAAATATGAACTATCATCATCAATACGTATAATATTCGGTTCCTGTATAAACAAATATACAGGCTTATCAGTATATATGCTTTCAAGCGTTTCTCTGCATTCCTGCTGACCTCCCGTATATGTCACGAAAATATTGTCTGCATCATACATGACTGCAGGAAGATAATTTATCATCCACATCTCATTATACTCCGCAGCAGTAAAAATACACTCCGCATTATTCGTCATGGCTATTATATCCTTAACATTCGTATCACTCGGAAAGGTATACTGCAATGCCCATGAATTGAATCTTGCTATTACTGCAAGCAGGAGTATGAATGTAGTGATATACTTTTTGTATCTGCTCCACGAAAACAAAAAATATATCAGACAGGATATGAACAATGCCGTTACAGGATAAATTATAAACAAATATCTGTTTATATACAGCATTGATGAAAATCTTATGCTGTACGATGTCACTGAAATTATGACCAGAATGATTGCAAGTATAATCCATGAAATAAAATTTATATTTTTTACCCTTTTTATCGTTTTTGTAAAGATGTCTCGGATTTTCAACGCTTTCAGATCGGACGGAATTTTTTTCAGCCTCGCCAACAGCTTTATAACAAATTTTTTGTCTCTGAAAAGATACAATACAGGTATCGAAAACAATATCAGAGTTATTATTATCGAGCTGAAGGTGGGTATCCAAAATATCAGGTCTGATCTTGATACAGGGAATATAGGATCTGTAAGATATCTGACACACAGAATAATCTGCTGAAAAAAATCCGTCTTGTCATGCTGTGTTTCGGAGAGCATATTCGGCAGATATGACGGATATATGAGCATAGTCAGTATCACAGCGAAAAGCATTGAAAAACCGTATGCCAAAAGCTTTTTAATATCCTTTTTGAATATATACCTTACACAGAAGCACACAGCAGTTACAAATGCCATAAACAAAAACAGATACTGTGTCAAAGCACCCGACACGGTAACGATACCTATAGCAATGAGCTGTCTGCGGAACGGCTTTTGGCTCATGATCAGCCTTGAATGAAGATATAAAAATATCACTGTCCACATTGCAAGCATACAGTACATTCTTATAAATATGGTCAGGTCTATTGCAGCAGTCGAAAATCCCCAGAAAATACACACTATTATTGCAAGATACTTCGATTTAAGAATATTCCTCGAAAGTTTATATAAAAATATCTGTGTGACTATAAAGCATACAAAGTTCACTCCAAAGCCGAATATATATGAGAATGTATTCGGAAAGAATGATGACAGTGTATGTATAACAGAATAATACAGCGGAGGATGTCTGTCCTTTGACTGATTGTACCAGACGGAATCATATCTGAACTGCTCACCGTTTTGGACAGTAACATATTTTCTTATGACCTCACCCGATATCCAGTGACCGATATTTTCCTGATGACCGTCACCTACTCTGTCCCTTACGCTGTCTGTGTCGAGATACGGTTCATAGAAGCTGTTTGCAAGACCGTAGCTGAAAATTTCATCGGAATGAAAAGCAGTCTTCCTGTTCACTATTATATTGGTAATATTCAAGAGCTGTAAAATTATGACCGATGCAAGAGATATACAAACAAAATATTTTCCGTTGATGATCTTCAAAATTTTTTCCTTCATGCAGCAAACCCCATATCAATAAAAAAGGACTTCGACCTTACGCCGAAGCCCCTGAAATCAAAATTAATCAGCAGCATATACAGAAACCTGCTTACGGTCACGACCGACTCTTTCAAACTTGACCTTACCGTCAATGAGAGCGAAAAGTGAATCATCAGAGCCACGACCTACATTGTTTCCCGCATGGATATGAGTACCACGCTGTTTTACAAGAATGTTTCCTGCAAGTACAAACTGACCGTCGGCACGCTTTGTACCAAGACGCTTCGATTCGGAATCACGACCGTTCTTTGTAGAACCACCGCCCTTTTTATGAGCGAACAACTGAACATTTATTCTCAACATCGTATATTACACCTCCGTATAAATAACTTGAAGATATTCGGGGTATTGCTCCTTCGTATTCAGAAGATGAAGCTCGAAGCCCGAAAGAATATCCCTGCACCTGTCGGTATACCCGTCAGCGACACGAACATACATATCGCCCTCATCAGCAGCAGCTTCAGCCCTTGCACATATAACATCCGTTATTGTATTGGCTGTCATATAAGCCGCCGATGAAATGAATGCACACAGTACATCCTTTCCGTATTCGTCCATACCCGAATGACCTGTCAGATGAAATCCGACAATTTTTTTCTCCCGAACAAACAATTCTGCCCTTATCATGCCTCGATAGACTGTATCTCTACCTTTGTATAGAACTGTCTGTGGCCCATTTTTCTTTTCTCACTTTTCTTGGGCTTGTAAGTAAATACGGTGATCTTCTTGCCCTTTGCGGTTTTGATGACCTTACCTGTCACCTTTGCATTTTCAGCATCAGAGCCTACCTTGATACCGTCATCGGTACCCACTGCAAGTACCTTGAACTCAACCACTGCATCATTTTCAGCCTCAAGCTTTTCAACATATACAACATCACCGTTAGCGACCTTGTACTGTTTACCG
>CACXGJ010000140.1 GCA_902767125.1 uncultured Ruminococcus sp.
GAAAATACAGGATATAAAGCCGCTGCACCGTCAACTGTCGGCAAATCTCCCGTCAATTTATTCTTGGAATCAAATTTCACAATTTCCGAATCATTTTCAAAGGGCAGATATTTGCTGACCTCAATGGACTTTGCCTGCATTTCCTTGTTGGTACTGTTGAAGTATCTCTTTGTCAAGCCTTCGTATATTCCAACGTCAAGCAGTGCAAATGCAAGCACTATCGAAACAAGTATTAAAATCTGTTTTTTCAGGCTCATGCAAAGTCACCCCCTGTTTGCTATGTATGAAATTATCGAACAGTTGTCATGCAGGTAGACAGTATAAGCCATAAGTCCGACAACACTCAACACTCCCAACACACACACTACTGCTATCAGTATATAAAAAGTTTTATTCTTCATCTCAAAAAACCTCACTACATTAAATTTATCGGATGGGTTATCAGCATTATTACTATCCACAATTCCAAACCGAAAATAAATCCCTCAATAGCAGAAAAAACTATTGATTTTATCATTTTTTCCTTTCTTATATGAATTTCATCAGCATTACCGTTTTTTCTGCATTTAACGTATTTGACTATTGAATATATTACCCATATCAAGCAAGGTATAGGAAACACATAAAATGTCAAAAGAATGAATCCCAAAAATAAATAACCGAATAACATAAAATTCACCTCCCTACAAGTGTAATATTTTATTCTATCATAACATTCAGCCTTATTTTTGTCAATATTCAAGTTGATTTGACTATAAAAAGAGAGTATAATTATTATGCAATCAAAAGAAAAAGGGGTTTTAATATGAATATTGATAATGCAAGGCAAAAAGCCGAAGATTTAAGAAAACAGATTCTTTATCACAACGACAGATACTACAATCAGGATTCGCCCGAAATAAGCGACTATGAATATGATATGCTCCTCAAAGAGCTTGAAGAAATTGAAAGTGAATTTCCCGAACTCATCACTCCCGATTCACCGACTCAAAAAGTAGGCGGTCAGGCAGGAGAAAAATTCTCCCCTGTTGAGCATACTGTCCCTATGGAAAGTCTGCATGACTCATTCTCGCATGATGAAATAAGGGATTTTGCAAAGCGTGTCCATGAAAATGCAGGCAATGCCATTCTTGTCGTTGAACCTAAAATTGACGGTCTTTCGGTTTCCGCCGAATACAGAAACGGTATATTTGTACGTGGCTCAACGAGGGGGGACGGCAAAGTCGGTGAGGACATTACCGAAAATCTAAAAACAATTAAATCTCTCCCAATGAAATTAAACAAGGCTGTCCCATATCTTGAGGTGCGTGGAGAGGTCTATATGTCAATAGATGTATTTGAAAAGCTCGTTCAACATCAGGAGGAAAATGACGAAAAACCTTTCAAAAATCCACGTAATGCGGCGGCAGGCTCTCTCCGTCAGAAAAATGCCGATATCACAAAACAAAGACAGCTCGATATATTCGTCTTCAACATTCAGCAGATTCGGGGCGAAACCCTTACAAGCCATGTTCAGTCACTTGAATATCTCAAAGAATTGGGCTTCACAACTTTACCGTTTTATTACAAATGCAATGATGTTGATGAAGTTATTGACAAAATCGAAGAAATAGGAAACAAACGTGGTGAACTCCCGTTTCAGATAGATGGGGCTGTCATAAAAGCAGATGACTTTTCACAGCGTGAAATTTTAGGAAGTACATCAAAATTTCCGAAATGGGCAGAAGCTTATAAATATCCCCCCGAAGAAAAGGAAACAGAACTTCTTGACATTGAAATAAATGTCGGCAGAACAGGCGTTCTTACACCCACAGCAATATTTGCACCTATAACTCTTGCAGGTACTACCGTCAGCCGTGCTGTGCTTCACAATGAGGATTTTATAAAACAAAAAGACATTCGCATAGGTGACACAGTTATCTTGCGTAAGGCAGGCGAAATTATCCCCGAGGTCGTTTCCGTTGCCAAGCACAAAGAAAATTCAACTCCCTTTGAAATGCCGAAAATATGCCCGTCATGCGGCTCACCCGTTTCATACGAAAACGGTGAAGCGGCTTTGAGATGCACAAATACAGACTGTCCCGCACAGCTTATGCGTCACATGATACACTTTGTTTCCCGTGATGCTATGGACATTGACGGACTCGGTGAGAGAGTTCTCCGTGCATTAGTCGATAATTCCCTCATATCCTCCCCTCTCGATTTATACAGGCTCTCAAAAGATAACATCATGACACTTGACAAGAAAAAAGACAAGTCTGCAACCAATCTCATAAATGCCATTGAAAAATCCAAATCCAACGACTTATACAGGATAGTATTCGCCTTGGGTATAAGACATATCGGGCAGAAAGCTGCCAAACTCCTTGCCGACAAATTCCGTACCCTTGATAATATCGCAAATGCAACTGTCGAGGATATATCTTCAATAGAGGGCTTCGGAGACATTATGGCTCAAAGTGTATTCTCATATTTCCGGCTTGATGAAAGCAAAAAATTGATTGAGGAAATAAAATCCCTCGGCATCAACACAAATAACCTTTCCGAGCCAAAGAATATTGATGAAAGCAATCCTTTTTTCAATAAGACCTTCGTTATAACAGGAACTCTCCCGACCTATAAGCGTACAGAAGCCGCTGCCATTATAGAAAGTCTCGGAGGAAAGGTATCTTCAAGTGTTTCAAAGAAAACGGATTATGTTCTTGCAGGTGAGGATGCAGGCTCTAAACTGACAAAAGCTCAAGCTCTCGGTGTTAAGATAATAGACGAAAATGAATTTGAAAGCATGAGGAATCAGTAAAATGAACATTGACGGAAGTAAAAAATTTGCAAAAAAATTCATTCATGCCTATTATCATAAATCTGTAAATCATATTGCAAAATTCCTGAAATGGACTGTCATTTCCGTTATAACGGGAATTGTTGTGGGAGGTATAAGTACCCTGTTTGCATTCTGCATGAATACCGCCACACAATACAGGATTGCCAATGACTATATAATACTGTTCCTCCCGTTTGCAGGGATCATCACCGTATTTTTATATAATATCTTCAACTACAAGAATGACAAGGGTACCAATCTTGTACTTTCGACTATCCACGCAAAATCCGAACTCCCTTTCAAAATGGCTCCGCTCATATTCATCGCAACTGTCCTGACACATCTTTTCGGAGGCTCGGCAGGACGTGAGGGAGCAGCACTTCAGCTTGGAGGAAGTATTGCAAATCAGCTCGGAAGATGGTTCAGACTTGATGATGCCGATAAAAGAGTAGTTGTTCTCTGCGGAATGAGTGCAGCTTTTTCTGCCGTATTCGGTACTCCTATGGCAGCCGCTCTGTTTTCACTTGAGGTTGTCAGTATCGGCATAATGTATTATGCTGCTCTTGTGCCATGTGTATTTTCCTCCATCATAGCTGTTAATTTCGCTGTCAGCTTCGGTATCAGCGAAAGTGATTTCAAGCCCCTTGATTTCCCCGAAATTTCCATACTCAATTCTGTTGAAACAGTAGCTTTGTCATTTCTCTGTGCATTATTGAGCATAGTTTTCATAATCATAATGCACCGGACAGGAGATATTTTCAGAAAATATCTCAAAAATCCCTATGTAAGAATATTCATGGCAGGCTGTGTTATAGTCCTGCTCACTTTCATCATCGGTACAAGGGATTACAACGGCACTGGCATGAGTGTTGTATTCCGTGCATTGGACGGTCAGGCTGATTGGTATGCCTTTATACTGAAAATAATCTTCACTGCAATAACAATCGAATCAGGCTTTCGGGGCGGTGAGATAGTCCCCTCATTCTTCATCGGAGCAACCTTCGGGTGCTGCTTCGGTCAGCTCATAGGCTTTTCGCCGTCAGCGTGTGCCGCAATAGGCTTGATAGCCATGTTCTGCGGTGTCACAAACTGTCCCATCACTTCAATGCTCTTGAGCTTTGAGCTTTTCGGGGCAGGCGGAATACCTTATTTTATGATATGCGTTGCAGTAAGCTATTTCATGTCGGGTTACTATGGTCTCTACAAAGAACAGACTATCGTCTATTCAAAGTATCGTACAAAATTCCTTAACCGAAAAACAAGACAGTGATTAAGTGAGGAGTGAGAAATGAGGAGTGAGAAGTATTTTTATTTCTCACTCCTCATTTTTCATTCATTTTTTTAAATTTGTCTGATTTCATTTGACATTTATTTTTTATTGAATATAATATATATTTGTAAAAAATATATCAAAGGAGGACATTTGTATGTCGGATATACCGCCAATCTCTCAAAGAGAACAGGAACATCTTACTTATCTCGGTGTTTATATGCTATATAATGAAGCCAAAGAAAAAAGGCTTAAATACAAGAAATTCGGAGCTTTATTCATCATAATATCGGGACTTGTATTTCTCGCCCTTATGTTCAGTCTTGAAAGCAAGATAGAGTTCTTATGTCTTTGGATAATAACTATCATATACTGTGTCACCATGATGATAAGAGCAGATTATAAATACGCTCTTTACAAGGATATGCTTGGAATATGCGATGAATTTGATTTGAGTGAGCTTGACGAAGGAGATGATGAAAATGACAACAATATTCAAAATATTTCTGAATGACCTGAAAACCGTTTCACGAAATATAATTGCTTTTATCGTGATAATAGGAATATCCATACTGCCTGCACTGTACGCATGGTTCAACATTGCCGCAAACTGGGATCCTTATTCTGCTACAAGCGGTATACAGTTTGCTGTATGCAACAATGACAAGGGCTGGAATTACAAGGCTCTTAAAATTTCGGCAGGTGACGAGATAATCAACAATCTGAAGGCAAATGACAAGATGGGCTGGACATTTGTCGATGAACAGCAGGCTGTTGACGGCGTTGAAGACGGCACCTATTATGCGGCAGTGATAATTCCGGAGGACTTCAGTGAAAATCTTTGCTCCATCACAACCGGCGATTTTAAACAGGCTCAACTTGAATACTATGTCAATGAAAAGAAAAATGCCATTGCCCCAAAGATCACAAATGCGGGTGTCTCCACTATCGAAAATGAAGTCAAATCAACCTATGTCAGCACCATAACCTCCGTTATAGCTTCGGCTCTGAATCTAACGGCTGATGAGCTTTCGGGCGGTAAAGACCAGATAATTTCAACTGTAAGCTCCTCACTTGAAGATGTTATCACAAATATTGATTCACTTTCGGCAAGCGTTGATATGTTCAATTCAACTCTCGATACTCTTTCAAATCTTTTCAAAACAACAGACAGTATAATGCCAAGTATCAATCAGGCTCTCAAAAAATCCACCGAAATTTCTCCGAATCTCAAAAACTCCATAAACTCGGCAAAACTGTTTTCAAGGAAAATATCTGATATTATTGCCGATACTGTTGCTTCTGTCGATACAATGCAGAAAAATATCAGTGACAATGTAACAGATGCCCTTAACAGGCTCGATACCAATACTTCATCTGCCGCAAACAGTCTTATCGGTGCAGGTGAAAGCTATCGCAAAGTAATAAGTGTGAATAATACTTTAATATCGGTTCTCGAAAATCTCCAAAACAATTTCGGGATAAATACTTCTCTCACTGTGAACAGACTTAAAAAAGCAAATCAAACCGAGCAGGATATTATTGATAAAATTTATATTGCGGCTGATATGATAGAAGATACAGGCAATGTATCTGTCAGTGTCCAAAATGAAATAAGACAGATTATTGCCGAAACAAGCTCCGATATATCCCAAATAAATACTGTTTATGCCCCTCTCAAGGAAAATATAAACAAAACTGTCGACAGTGTTTATGATGTAATTGAAAGCACTTCGGATATTATCAAGAATATCACCGATAATATACCTGCTTTGAGTGATACTCTCGACAGTGCCGGAGATACTGTCGAAACACTTGGAGAAACTTTTGACAATGTAAAACAGCTCCTTGCAAATTCAAAAGCAAAAATGGAAACTCTTATGAAAAAAGTTGAGGCTCTTGAGGGTGACAGCGAAATAAAGGATTTAGTCATGACAGTCATACAAAATCCCGAAGCTCTCGGAAAATTTGTTTCCTCACCCGTAGGCACAAATACTCACAGCATACATCATGTTGAAACCTACGGTTCGGGTATGGCTCCATTCTATACCTCGTTGAGCTTCTGGGTAGGCGGTACTATACTGATAGCAATAATCCGCACCGAGCCTACTCGCAAACAGCTCAAGGAACTCAAAAAGGCTTCACCTGCACAGCAGTATTTCGGAAGATATCTGATATTTTTCATGATAGGTCAGATACAGGCTCTCATAACATCATTGGGAGATATTTTCCTTCTGAAAGTACAATGCAACAACATTTTACTGTTTATTGTCGGCAGTCTCATATCCAGCTTTGTCTACACACTTTTCATATATTCACTCACCATCTCATTCAATGTTGTCGGAAAAGCCCTTGTCATTGTCATACTCGTAATACAGATAGCAGGTTCGGGCGGAACATTCCCTGTTGAAGTCCTTCCCGCACCCTTTCAGACCATTTCTCCCTATCTGCCCTTCAGATACAGTATAAATGCCCTGCGTGAAGCCGTTACGGATACCGACATATCTGCATTCTGGAATTATATACTCACCCTGCTTGCATTTGTACCTCTTGCACTTTTCATAGGACTTGTCCTGCGTAAGCCCTGCATGAAGGTCATAGCCTTCCTCGAAAAGAGATTGCACCAAAGCGAAATAATTATATAACACCACAAAAGAGAGCGGAGTTTTCAGACTTCACTCTCTTTTTTTGCAAAAAATCTGTTGAAAGATTTATAAAATGATGTTATAATATTACAGTTAATATCTTAATTACTTGAAAGGAAAGAGCATTATGCCAAGAGAAAACACATACCGCACTCATTACTGCGGTGAATTAAGAGAAAGTGATATCGGAAAAACTGTCCGTGTTGCAGGCTGGGTTGAAAATATCCGTGACCACGGCGGTGTTATGTTTATTGATGTCCGTGATCATTACGGTGTTGTACAGGTAGTCGTACATGATGAGAAATTCCTCGAAAATATAAACAGGGAATGTACTGTCACAGTTTCGGGCAATGTTACAAAGCGTGATGAAGATACCATAAACCCAAAAATTGAAACGGGTACTGTCGAGATACACGCCGATAATATTACCGTATTGGGCAAGTGCCAGAATAATCTCCCGTTTGAAGTTCAAACCTCAAAGGAAGTCAAAGAGGATGTCAGACTTAAATACAGATTTTTAGACCTCCGCAACAGGAAGGTTCATAATAATATCATAATGAGAGCAAACCTTATTTCATTCCTTCGTCAGAAGATGACTGAAATGGGCTTCCTTGAGATTCAGACACCTATCCTTTCATGTTCATCTCCCGAGGGTGCAAGAGATTATCTTATCCCAAGCAGAAAGCATAAGGGTATGTTCTATGCACTCCCGCAGGCTCCTCAAATATTCAAACAGCTTTTGATGGTATCGGGCTTTGACAGATATTTTCAGATAGCTCCCTGTTTTCGTGATGAGGATGCAAGAGCCGACCGTTCGCCGGGCGAATTTTATCAGCTTGACTTTGAGATGGCTTTTGCCGAACAGGATGATGTTTTTGCCGTTGCCGAGGAAGTTCTCTATGCAACTTTCAAAAAATTCTCCGACAAGGAAGTTTCAAAGCCTCCTTTCAGAAGAATACCTTTCGCTGAATCAATGCTCACATACGGCACTGATAAGCCCGATCTACGCAATCCCCTCGTCATCAAGGACATAAGCCCGATGTTCGAGGAAACAGACTTCGCTCCTTTCAGGAAAAAAACTGTCAGAAGTATAAATGTTCCGAACTGTGCCGCACAGTCTAAAAAATGGTTCAAGAACATGGAAGAATTTGCTCTTTCGATCGGCATGAAGGGACTCGGCTATGTAAAGGTTCGTGAGGATATGACCTTTGACGGTCCTATCGACAAATTCCTCAAGGAAGGTGACCGTGAAAAGCTCATTGAAATAAACGGCTCAAAATCGGGCGATGTCATCTACTTCATTGCCGACAGCAAGGAAATGGCTCCGAAGCTTGCAGGACAGATTCGTACAGAAGTTGCAAAACGTCTCGGACTCATTGATGAAAGCAAATTTGAACTGTGCTTTATAACAGATTTCCCAATGTATGAACTTGACGAGGACGGCAAGGTCATTTTTACCCATAACCCATTCTCAATGCCGCAAGGCGGTATGCAGGCTCTCCTCGAAAAAAATCCCACAGATATTCTTGCATATCAGTATGATATAGTTTGCAACGGTGTTGAGCTTTCATCGGGTGCTGTAAGAAACCATGACCTTGACATTATGGTGAAAGCCTTTGAGATTGCAGGCTACAGTGAAGAAGAACTCAAAAATAAATTCAAGTCTCTCTATAATGCTTTCCAGTATGGTACTCCTCCCCATGCAGGCATGGCTCCCGGCGTTGACAGGATGCTCATGCTCCTTGCGGAAGAAGAAAATATCCGTGAAGTTATAGCCTTCCCCATGAACAGCAATGCTCAAGACCTGCTGTTAGGTTCTCCGACAGAAGTCACCGAGCAGCAGCTTCGTGAAGTCCATATCAAAATAAGATAATCTGCCGTTTTATTTTGTAAGTAAGGGGTGTAAAAAAATGAAGAAGATAAAAAGACTGTTTACATTTACATTGGCTTTGATAATAGCATTGAGTTGCTTTTGCATAAGCGTTTCGGCTGTTGAGAGTGATGCTCCCGACGATAACGGAAATATGGAGCTTGATGTTGTATTCGTACTCGACTCAAGCGGCTCGATGGCAGAATCTGATCCAAACAGAGTTGCTCCCGATGCCTTTAAGCTGTTTGTTGACCTGTGTGATGACTCGTGCGGTGTCGGCTACACCATATACAGCGAAAAAATAAAGGAATCCGAAGATATAACTGCCCTTGACCAAAATCATCTTAATGAATTGAGAAATAAAATCGCCCAAATGAATATCAATCCATACGGTGACACCGATATCGCCCTCGGTCTTTCAAAGGCTTTTGAAATACACAAGGCAAGTAAGGATTTTGATTCAAAAAGAAAAAAAGCCGTTATACTTCTCAGTGACGGTAACACCCATCTCATCGACAATTCCAAGTCACCCGAACAGCTCAAAAAAGAAATGGATTCTGCCCTTACATCTTTGAGTGACAATGAGATTCCCGTATATGCTATCGGTCTTAACTATGACGGCACTCTCGATAAAAATGAGACTCAAAATATCGCTGACCGAACTCACGGAAAGGCTTATGAAGCAAGATCCTCAAATGAGCTTCCAAGGATAATCTCCGATATATTCGCCGATATTTACAGTATAAACGGCTCCCAGAAGGAGATCACCAAGGACGGCAATGTCGAAATATATATAAAGGACAAAAGTGTATTTTATGTAAACATCGTTATACGAAGCCGCCTTTCAATAGATGAACTCAACCCCGTACTTCTTAATCCACGACGAGAAGATGTTGATCTCGGCGGCGGTGATAAAAATATCAAGATGACAACAACGGGAAGCTATACTCTCATAAAGCTCATTTATCCGACAAGCGGTCGCTGGAAGCTCCATCTTGACAATGCTACAAATGAAAACTGTGTCGTAACACAGCTTGATTTCTATTCCATATTCGTAAAACAAAAAATCACAGACCTTAACAATACTATCGTTCTCGGTCAGGAAACACAAATAGAAGCAACTCTCAATAAGGCTGACGGTGTCATCAATGACCATGACCTTATAGATGACATATCTATGACGACCACAATAACAGGCGGCAAAGAACCTATCACAGTTGATCTTGAAAGACAAGGCAGTTCATTCGTCGGCTCGATTTTTCTTAATGAAGAAGGCTCCTATAAAATAATAACGGAAGCAAAATCCGATAAATTCAGAAAAGAAAGCCTGCCCTTGGATCTCACCGTAAAAAAATATACCGATGAGGAGATCGCAAAAATAAGAGCAAGGACAGGTGTAAATACTCCTATTGATGTCGAGACATCTCTGCCTACATCAGATGATCCCGTTGATTATGTACTTTGGATAGCAGGATTTTTAGGTCTCATAGTTCTTATAGTCGCAGTTGTGATAGTGATTCTGAAGGTAAGGGAAAGAAATGAAAATGCGGCTCTTTCGGCATTCAGTGCAGAGCCTGATGATGCTCACAGAAGCTATGACAAAGCTCCAAAGGAATCTGCTCCTGAAATCGAGAGGGTAAAGGAAGGTCCAAAGGCTACCGATCCCGATTATGTCAACATACCTCTCGTTGAACACGGCAGTCTTGAATCTCTTATCAAAAAAGGTCCCGATGAGGCTTTCAATGCAAATGCCGATGACTATAAGGTCGATGAATCACTTGAAGCCATTATCCGTAAAGGTCCCGATAACAATCTCGGTGTCGGCAAAGCTGAAGAAGATTACAATGACTTTGACAATACTCAAGATGAAGGCTATCAGTCGGGAAATAATCTCTCCGATATGCTCGGTGGTCTGGATGATGAAGGTACTGTAAGTCTCAAAAAGAAAAACAACAATTAAATCAGTGAGAAATGAGGAGTGAGGAGTGAGGGTACTATTCCTTGCTCCCACTTTTTATTTTCGGAAAAGGAGATAAAAATACCCATGTCAAAAGAAAATAAAACCAATGCCATGCGTAAGCTTGACAGCATGAAAATACCATACAAGGAATACTACTATTCCGATGCTGTTGCAGGTGTCGAGGTTGCACAGGCCCTCGGCGAAAATCCCGAACAGGTCTTTAAAACTCTTGTAACTGTCGGTAAATCAGGA
>CACXGJ010000141.1 GCA_902767125.1 uncultured Ruminococcus sp.
CAAATAATCAAAATCTTCAAATTTCATCTCAATCCTGCTTTCATTTTTCATTACAATTCATAAAATATTTTAAGACATAAACCATCAGTGCATGAACACTCACACTGATGGTTTATTTTTTATGCCTTTTTGAAGGTGCATTTCTTCTGATAAAACCATTGATCATTTAAGTTTACAGCTTCCCGCCAAATACAGGGAAGAAACTATGTGCACCATAGTCCTTGATCTTTTCGATATTCTTCAGAATATTCATATCCTTATCGGTGATAACAAAGTCAAGGTCTGCATTATTTTCCATGTGGGCAGGATTAGCGGTTTTCCTCATAATAGCGGTTATCGGACTTATTGACCTCCATCCACGGCTGCGGATACGGTGTCAGTGAAAGCAACGATATCATCAATGCAGAACTGAAAGGCATCTAATATACCTTGATAAATTATACAATAAAGAGTCATGCGTAAAAATCCAATCATTTTACCGACCGGATTAGTGTTCAAACTAAAAATTATGATTACAAATAGCGAGTTGATATTTTTGCCGGATGGCTCTATATTATTATACGACTTTTAGATATCTATTTTTATATAAAAATTAACAATTCAATTTTTGTTTTATTGCATCCACTATGTATGGAACCTCATTAATATCTATAAACCGGGTTGTTGGCAAGAGGGATTCCATAGTAATACTTACAGTTCGACAGTTTGCTTTCTACAAACATTTCTCATGTTTTCCACTTGAACAATAACTACAATCTTGAATTGCCCTGAAAGATATGTTATCATTTCATTAGCACATGGTAGTGATATTCTTAAACTTGGCTTTTGAAAGGAGATAATATTATGGGATTTGAAATTGAAAATGGCATTCTTAAAAAATATTATTTGGTTATTGTAAAAGATGTACTTTATAACAGTTATCATAATAAAAGTACAGAAATAGTCATTCCTGATGGTATAACTGCCATAAGCGAAAAGGCATTTTACAGCCATGGAGCCCTTGAAAGTATAACTCTCCCCGACAGTATTGCTTATATCTGAGAAGAAGCATTTTTTAACTGTGAAAGCCTTAAAAGCATAAATATTCCCGACAATATCAATTTTATCGGCAATGGAGCATTTGCTCTATGCAAAGGTCTTGCTGACGAACAGGGATTTGTAATTATAAAAAATACACTGTATTGTTACTGTGGCAACGATACAGATGTAATAATCCCCGAAAATGTAACTTCTATAAGCCAACGAGCTTTTTCATCATGTTATTCCATCAAAAGCTTAACACTGACCGATAATATAGATTACATCGACAAAAACGCATTTCTTTTTTGCGGAGATATTAAAAAATTGACCATTCGTAAAAACATGAAATATATTGAACTTGACTTTAGGCTGATAGACGAAAAAGGTATATCCAATATTTTCACCATGATACTAAAAAATGACTATTCAATAAAGCTTAACAATTCTGAAAAACTTGATTATATCTTAAAAAATTATCTCTCTGCACATATATTCATTCAATATCCACAGCCTGAAGTTGAAAACTATATCAAGGAAAATATTGAAGATATAATAATTCTTTTTATCAAACTAAATGATCATAATACAATAAGAGCCATTGCAGAATGCGGTAATTTTATTTTAGAATATGATATAATGGATTCTCTGATAGACTGTGCTGCCGAAAACACTCAAAAGGGCGGCAATGTTGAAATACAGTCATATCTTATGGACTATAAACACAGGCATTTCCCTGACAGTGACATTTTTTAAAATCTTAAACTTGACTTCTTAAAGGATATTTTGGCTATGGTATTTGCTCGTTGAGCAGATAAAGAAATGACCTTATAATTTTTTCACGGACTGCAAAAAAGGCTGTCGCACTTTTTAGTGTGACAGCACTTGATATTTGTTATTTTTCTGTCGTAAATACATTACCTGTTTGGTTTACCGAAACATTGAGATCATCATCTACTGTGAAAGTTACAGGTATATTGTACCATTTATTCTGTTCATTTTTTACTTTGAGGACAGCATTTGTTATACCTGCTTTCATTCCTGTTGCAATAAACTTGGCGTTTTTATTGGCATAGTCAAATTCACAAGTGATTTTTGCATTGGTACTGTCTGCCGAGTAGTTCCAGTCGTATCCGTAAAATTCCAATGCAAAAGTTTTCGTACTTTTCTTTGTTTCAGTGGCTGACATTTCTTTATATCCATACCCGGATTCTCCCGGATGTTTACCATATTCGTTGACGTAGTTGTAACCTGCTTCACCGGGGTGTTTGCCATTGGCATTTACATCTTCTTCATTTTCTTCATGGTAGTTGTAGCCGGCTTCTCCCGGGTGCTTGCCGTTTTCATTAACGTAGTTATAACCGCTCTCACCGGGATGCTTATCCATTGCAGAAGCTGTTATTCCAATTGCAACTGTTCCTGCCGCACAAGCTGTAACGGCTGCAAGAACTGCTGCCATAACCTTTGTTTTTACTGTATTTGTCTTAACTGTCTTTTTCATAGTGATCGTCTCCTTAAAAGTTTATATATTCTGCTCAATTCCTGTGGAAACATAAGCATCTTTTTCAGAATTATGTATCATATAAGCGGCTGTAAATGAGCCTGCTGCAACTGTAAAAAGAACGGCCGTTAAAATTATTGTTTTGACTGTCTTTTTCATGGTGATTATCTCCTTAATGTCTTCGATTCATTTTGTTTTTTTCCCTTTCGGTGACTATATAATAATACAAATCTTTGTGAAAAACAATTTGCAATCTGCTATCAAAATGTAAGTTATCTTACAGATACAATGCAAAATGTAAATTAACTTATATCTTGCCGACAAATTGTAAACCATATATTGCATAAATATCGGAAGTTTGATATAATTATCCCGAAGAAAATACAAAAGAGGTATGATACATGAGCGAAAATAAATCATCCGACCGCCGTACACTGAAAACTCAAAAGGCTATCCGTCAGGCATTGGCAGAGCTTTTGCAGGAAAAGGAGCTGCGTAAGATAACTGTCCAGGAAATAGTTGATAAAGCCGATATCAGCCGTGTCACATTCTATAAATACTATCTTGATGTCTATGACCTTTACGATAAGATAGAAAATGAGATGCTGATCAATATGGGACTTATCGTTCTTCAGCTTTCCGACAATTCTATCGACGAATTCTTTAATAAACTTATCAGCTACATTTACGATAATCGTGTCACTTTCACAATGATATTCGGCACAAATATCACAAGCAATCTCAAGGACAAATTGAGCAAACTTATTGAGGGAACTTTTCGGAAGATATACAGTGAAAAACTCGGAGTTGCCATAGAAAATCAGGAACTTATATATATATGCTGCTATCGTTCAAACGGATTTCTCGCTGTCATTGAGAGGTGGGTACAAGGCGGTTTTAGAGAACCTTGCAATAATATTACAAAGACAATTTCCGAGCTTGATAAAAATATAGAGCAGTATTTTTCGGATAAAATTAAAAAATCAAAATGACTTTTAACCTAATACCTGCAAAAGCAACCGGAACACTGCAGTTATGAAAACATCTGACATCGCCGATTTCGGCAATCAGACCGACAGAAAGTATTTTTCCTACACCTTCCATATTTTTTGCCACAGAATATTCAGACAAAGCGGTTGCAAGCTACTGTATTTGTGATATATAGGAGACAAGGTTGGTTCGGTATCTCTGACGGGCTTAACAGCTTGCAGTACCGGCATTTTGGTTCATGGGGTACTGGATTTAAGAGTGGGGATATTGTTATGAGAAAGCTGTTATATCGCTATCGCTTGACTTTCGATGTAATGATATCCTTTTTTATTTGCCCATTTTTCATAGTTTGGAGCGTGTTCACATAAAAAATCATAGTCATCATAATTAAAGAAAAATGGAATCGAGTTTATTTTACGGGTTCCTGCTGCGTCCGGATGAACTTTTATGCTTGTACTGTCAATACAGAGTGTATAGGTTCGGATATCAATGATATTAAGTGTCTGCATTTCTTCAAAAATTCTGTGTATCGTTCTGTTTTTTGACTACCTGTTGAATTTTATATAAATTAAGTTTCACTTTCTATATTTCTTTAGCAATTTCTTCCATTTACAAATTCTACTCACGCCCCATGCGAGGTGTGACGGTATGGAAGCCTTTATGATAAATTCTCCGACAGATTTCTACTCACACACCTCATGCGAGGCGTGACAAATGGTTACAAAATAGCAAGTTGGCATTGAATATTTCTACTCACACACCTCATGCGAGGTGTGACATGCTGTTAGGAAACAATTATCTGACACGAATAACATTTCTACTCACACACCTCATGCGAGGTGTGACAAAAGAGGCCACAGACTCATAGCCGATGATGCTATTTCTACTCACACACCTCATGCGAGGTGTGACGATTGAAAATGGAATAGATATCAGTCCAGAATATGATTTCTA
>CACXGJ010000142.1 GCA_902767125.1 uncultured Ruminococcus sp.
AGGACGGAAAATTTACACCACAAGCTGTTGCAAAGGCCAAAGCCGAAGTTGCGGCGGCATCCGCTAAGGTCGAAAATAAAATCGGCAATGATGAGTATAATTTTCATACCGAAGCAAAAGGAAAAGCCCTGGCAGCGGAAGCAAAGGCGGAAGCGGGAATCGGTGTTATTTCCATGACCGATGAAAATGGAAATGAATACAGCACCATAGGCGCTCAGGCTGATGTCGGGGCAGAGGCTTATGTCGCAAAAGGCGAAATATCACAAGGGTTTACCATCATGGGTATAAAATTTGATGTTGGCGCTGAGGGAAAAGCTATATCGGCAGGAGCACACGCAGGAGTTAAGGTGAATACCGGCGGAATAAAAGGTGATATTGGTGCCAGTTTGGGATTAGGATTGGGATTGAATTTTTCCATTGACTGGACTGGATTCCGACCACCATGGAAATAGCATATTGAAAAAACAAAAAAATTAAGTTATAATAATAAATAATGGAGGTAGATATCATGTATAAGAATTTATTACCCATAGGTTCAGTTGTTTTGTTAAAAGGCGGAGAAAAGAGGATTATGATTACCAGCCGAATTATTACCAGAGTTGGTGAAGATGATATTTATGATTATGCAGCGTGTTATTATCCGGAGGGATTGATTGATTCCAAGGACATGGTTTTCTTCAACAGAGATGCGATTGACACGGTTTTCTTCATTGGATTTCAGGATTCAGAGGAGCTGGAGTTCAGATCTGCGATTCTGGATAATCTGGGTGAACTGGAGGTTGTTGACGGAGCGATTGTTCCTAAGGAAATGCAATAACATATCCGTTGAAGATAAAAGTAGATTTTTGTTGGACAATAGATGAAAAAAGAACGAAGCATTTATAACGGTTATTATTACAAATATCGGTTTTTCAGCCACCCTTTTTAGGGCGGCTGAAATTATTTGGAATAAGGTGTCAAATGAATCAGTTTCTTATAAGGAAGGACAGAAAAGCACGCGTTTCAATCCTCGGTGATTCTGTCAGCACCCTGTCAGGTTGGAATCCCAATGGCTATCGCGTTTTTTATGAAGGAAAAAGTTGCGAATACTCAGGCGTCAAAGAATATTCCGATACTTGGTGGGGGCAGCTGATAGATTATCTTGGCGGTGAATTGCTTGTCAACGATTCGTGGTCGGGAAGTCGCGTGACGCAGCTGCCAGATAATGAGCGGATGTTTCCATCCGGCATCAGCGATGAAAGAATAGGCGATCTGGGTAATGAATCCCAAAAACCCGATATTATCATTGTAATGTTAGGGGATAACGATTGGGGTCATGGCGTTTGCGTATCAGAGCAAATGAATACCGGAAATGAACGGAACCCGTATGTGTTTTGTGATGCCTATGATTGGATGCTTGAAAAGCTGGAAGAGGAGTATCCGGAGTCACGGATTTATTGTTGTACGTAATTTACAACATATATGCCCTATAAACCGAGTTTTATTTTTCCTGAAGAGTTATTCGGAAATAGTATTGAAGCTTACAATTCTGCAATTAAGAAAGTTGCATACAGACACAACTGTCAGGTTATTGATTTGTATGTCAAGCAATTGCCCGTTTCAACAATCGATGGTTCTCACCCTGATAGAGAAGGAATGCGGCAAATTGCAAAAATGATGTTTCGGGCTATGTGTCCGGAATCAAGCTTGATAGATTGTGATAACGAGAGCCATCATTATACTCTGATAGACAGCCATCCGTTTGAGACAAATGTTCTCGGTGAGATTGTATGCTTATGCACAAAGTGTTATAAAGTTATTAGTTTTTTTCCATTTCTGAATCTTAATAACTATTTAACACTGATCAATGTTGAAAGCGGATACCGTTTCAAACTATTTCCTGATTCAAATTTAAATATTTATACGGCGAGTCAGTACTTTGCAAATCGAATAGTGAGTGAACCGGAGATAATTGAGTACACTGCACCGCTGTTGAATGTATTGTGCTTTTTGTCTAGCACTGCAAGCAGAGCAGACACATTTCATTTTTTCTTTTCTCCGAATTTTTCGCTTATTGATGAGTCAAATAACTGGATAATATCAAGCCTTGTTGGTGAAACTAATGAATTGTTTGTGCGCGGATTCAATGCTCCTGAGACGTATTCCGGGGTCTATAACGAACAAACAGATATTTTCGCTTTCGGAATGTTGTTGTATTGGCTG
>CACXGJ010000143.1 GCA_902767125.1 uncultured Ruminococcus sp.
AAAAGCCTTCGACAAATCATGTGCCGAAGGCTTTTGTTATTCATCATCATTGTGATTTTTGCTTTTTCCGAGGGGATTTGATTTCATTGCTTCAATGGACTGCTTTTGGGATATATGGGTATATATTTGAGTTGTGCCAAGGTTTTCGTGTCCGAGGATGTCTTGTAATACTCTTATGTCAACTCCGCCTTCCTGATACATCAGTGTAGCAGCCGTATGCCTCAACTTGTGGACGGAATAGCCTTCCATGCCGATGGCATTGAGATATTTGTATACAAGTGCCTGAACGGTCTTATTGCTGATACGATTATGATTTCGGCTGATAAACAGAGCCTTTTTGTCTTTTATACCTTCGATAGGTCTGACTTTTTTATATTCATTTATCGCATCCATGCAAGCATCATTCAAATATATTTCTCTTTCCTTGTTGCCCTTTCCGCAAACCTTGAGGATTCTTTGGTCATTGATGTCATTGATGTTTATCCCGACAAGCTCGGACAAACGAAGCCCGCAGTTCAGGAACAGTGTCAGGATACATTCATCCCTTATCTTATATTTTCCATCGACTGCATCAAGAAGCTCTCTGCTCTGCTGAAGCGTAAGATATTTTGGGAGAGCTTTTTTTCGTTTTGGAGATACTATTACATCCATAGGGTTTTTGTCAATCAAGAAACGTATTTCCTTCAAATGTCTGAAAAAATGCTTTAGGACAGTAGTTTTTCTTGCCCTTGAAGCAGGCTTGTTTTTTCTTTCGTTAATGCAGTAATTGAAGAAATCGAATATATCATCGGCGGTAACAGAGCGTATCAGTTCTATATCCACTCCTGCAATAGATATATCCTCGATTTGGGCATTAGAATCGGCAAGTCCCTTATGTTGCAGAATGTAGCGAAAAAATGTTCTCAAATCGCTGTAATATTCATCTATGGTAAGGGGAGACCTGCCCTGTATGTTTTGCAGATACATAAGAAAATCTTTAATGGGAGGAGGAGCTTCCTGAATAAATTGTTTTTTCAAATCCAATGGTCCTTTCTTTTTTTTGATTTCATTATAACATTGACAAATTCTTTATTCAAGATATCATTTGCTGTTGACCATATTCGACCGAAATGTTATAATTTGTGCATAATTTGATAAAATATAAGGAGTCAAAAAAACTATGAATAGAGTTTCAATACGTTATTTCAGCGGATATATCCGTAACTGGAGAAGTCTGTGCAAAGAACTTTCTGTTTTAGAATTGCTCGATAAAAAGGAAAGAGAAAATCAGATTCTTGAAAAAGCCTATGTAAAATGGGATATGTCAATGATGGAGCATATATACGGTATGTTTGCAATAGCTATTTGGGATGACCAAAAGAAAAAACTGTTCTGCATCAGAGACCAGGTCGGTCAGAAACAGATGTTTTATACTGTTGCCGATAACCAATTTATATGCTCCGGAGATATAAATGAGATAATTGCTCACAAATCTGTTCAAAAACGTCTCAATCTCAAAATGCTGCAGCAATATTTGTTCTATGGCTATCCTATTGGTGAGGAAACATTTTATCAGGGTATATATAAACTTCTTCCGGGACATTATGCCGAATGGGACGGTCAAAATGTTGCTGTGAAATGCTACTGGAAGCCTGTATTTGAGCCTGACAGGTCACGTTCCGCCGATGATTGGGCAGAAGAAATAAAAAATACTGTCACTACAATCCTTGATGAAGAAAAAAATGATACCGACTGTCCATACAAAGAATCTTTCTTATCGGGCGGTGTAGACTCATCCTATCTTTTTGCCGCAAGCGATGCTTCATGTGCAAATACAATAGGCTATGAATTGCCGGGATTTGATGAATCCGTGCTTGCATACAATACTGCAAAAACTGTCGGAAAAAATTTCCGTGTCAAAATCATTTCTCCAAAAGAATATTTTGACCGTATCCCAACTGTTATGGACAAAATGGGACAGCCTTTAGGTGATGCTTCGGCTGTTGCTTTCTCTTTGGGCTGTTCTGCCGTTAAGGAATTTGCCGATGTCGTTTACTCCGGTGAAGGTATAGATGAATTTTTCGGTGGATACAATGCTCATAAAAATCCTCTCAAACAAGACTGGGTATATCTTACCTGTTCACACATCATGTCGGAAGATGTCGTAAAGTCCCTTATGCTCAATTATGACAGCTCTGTAAAGGCTGTTGATCCAATAATCTCTGTATGGAATGAAACAGACGGACAGGATGAATTATCAAGAAAGCTCACCGTTGACATATCATTCTGGCTTGAAGGCGATATATATCTCAATACCGACAGAACAAGCTCTGCCTGCGGAATAGAACTGCATACACCATTCAGTGACCTTCGTCTGTTCAATGTTGCAAGAAAGATTCCTGCCGAATATAAATTTATGCTCGGTCACAACAAGTATGTCTTCAGAAAAGCTGCCGTTTCAAAGCTTCCCGATGAAGTTGCTTTCCGTAAAAAAGTCGGCTTTGCCGTACCTGTACGCAAATGGCTCGCTGATGACCGTTTTAATCGTGATGTCACTGACAGGCTGTTCGGCGATACCTCAAAGAAGTTCTTTGATCAGAAGGCTTTGACAGAGCTTTGGCAAAGCTATATAAAGGGAGAAGATTTTCTGTGGAGCAGGATATATGCTCTGTATGCCTTCAT
>CACXGJ010000144.1 GCA_902767125.1 uncultured Ruminococcus sp.
AAGCCATAATAGACTTCATTGCGGGGGAATCATCCGTCCAATATTCAAATGCAGTTGTCTTATTTTCTGCTTGAGCTGACTGCTGATCGCTGTCATTGGAAACAGCTGATACAGACGAATTTTCGGTTGATGTCTTACCTTCTCCGCTTTCCATATTGCAGGCTGAAACAGAAAAAGCAAGCACTAATGCCATAATAAACGCTATAATTCTTTTTTTCATATTGGGGACTCCTTACTTAATTATTTGTTTTTTCAGTCAAATCAAAACATCCTACAAACCTGACACCGCTGTGAGAGGTTATTTTGTTGACCATTTCATTGCTGATACCATCCGCTTCCGTTTCGATTACATAATTATATGAACCAAGCTTTGTGCCATCAGGACGGTCATGCAGGGTAACCATCTCAAAACCGGAATTATGTATATCTACAATTATATCATCTATCCGGTCGGCTTCGCAATTTGCAATGAACACGGCACGCTTTCCAATTTCGTTCTTTGTATTTGAAAGCACATAGAACCTTGTTTTGTTGGTATCGCTGATCTGCACATTTTCAGCAAGCACCTTCAGACCGTAAAGTTCAGCGGCTCCCGGTGCTGCCACTGCTGCTATGGTCTTATCTTTGCTTTCTGCAACAAAACTTGCTGCTGCAGCTGTACTATCCATTTCCTTTTCTTCGGCATCGGAAAGGTTTGCTGCACGCCAGGTTTTACTTTGCGTCAAGCCTTGAACGTGTGAACATACTGTTTTGATATCCGCAAGTGCTGCACCTTCGATACCCATAAGTGTCTGATTGATAGGGATTATCACTTCACCTACAACATAAACATCTGTTTCTCTTATAAGTGCATCAACATAGTTGATGACAGCACCGCCAAGGGTATTTTCCTGCGGTATGACCGCATAATCGGCACTGCCGTTTTTAACTTCTTCAATCGCTTCATCAACTGTCTTTTTTGGGATAAAGTTTTCTGTATCTTTGAAGAAATACTTTGCAGCCTCCTCTGTATATGTACCCTCCGGTCCTAAATAGCTTACAGCAGCATCAGCTTTAATCTTGAAAACACCCCTTTCCGTTGAGCTTTGTTCCGTAATGCTGCTTTCAACAAGGCTGTTAACGGATACATTGCTTTCGTTATTACCTTCCGTCGAAGTTTCTGTGCATCCACCGAGAATTGCACCACACAATGCAGTCATTAATATTACAGCAAGTCCTTTTTTAATGTTGTTTCTCATTAAGTCTCCACCTTGTATAATATATTTAGGTTGATAAAGGAGCCTATCTCCTGAAAACAACTGTATAATTATTCATCAAAAAGATGTATAATTAAGGTTATTAGATAGAGGATGTCGTACACTCCTTGAGGAGTATGAAACTACCTCGTACTTGAAAGACTGACACCTCTTTCTGATAAACAGATTACGAATAAGTTGGATGTTGACAGATAATTTGTACTTCGAATATGGAACAAGGCAGTAACGTTTATCAGATAAGAGGAGCTATCTAAAATCATTTTTTATAGGGTGAAAAATATGCTATACTTAGGGATTGATATAGGCAAAAATAATCATGTAGCATCATTGCTTGACGAAAAATCAAAGCCGTTGTTCAAAGCATTCTCATTTTCCAATACTACCGATGGTGCAAACAGTCTGATTGAAAAATTGTCTTCTTATACGGATGATATAAAATCTATTGAAATCGGTATGGAGGCAACTGGTCATTACTGGTTGTCAGTTTATTCTTTTCTGTCGGAAAAAGGATATATCATTCATGTTGTTAATCCTATTCAGACAGACGGTTGGCGTAAAGGAACTGAAATCAGAAAACGTAAGACAGATATTATTGATTCTGTTTTAATCGCTGATCTTATCCGATACGGTGATTTTGTGGAAACTTCTTTGTCTGATGAAGATACCATGTCACTCAGAAATTTATCACGCTTTCGCAATTATCTGGTATCATCCATCAGCGACCTTAAACGCAAGGTTATATGCGTACTTGATCAGGTATTTCCGGAATATGAATCTGTTTTTTCGGATATTTTTGGAGCTACCTCCAAGGAACTTCTTTCTCATTTTCAAACTGCTGATGATTTTGAAAATATCAATGCTGAAAAGTTGGAAAAGGTTCTTGAAAATATCTCATTAAAGAATTTTGCCAAAAATAAAAT
>CACXGJ010000145.1 GCA_902767125.1 uncultured Ruminococcus sp.
GAAGAAAAACGGCTATACAGGTGTACTTTGTATGCATCCGATACACTGTGAGCAGTGGGTGGATTTTACTCCGAATGATGTATTCAGCATAAATCACGGCTATGTTGACTATCAGAAGGAATTTATATCTTCCTCACTTCTTGTGACCGACTATTCAAGCGTGTTCTTTGATTTTGCATTTCTCAAAAAGCCTGTTGTATATTCACAGTTTGACAAGGAACAGTTCTTTTCGGGTGAACATTCATACACAAAGGGCTATTTCAGCTATGAAGAAAACGGCTTCGGACCTGTATGCTATGACCTTGATACAACTGTCCGAGAGATGATAAAGGTCATAGAGAACGACTGCAAAAACAGTGAGACATATATAAAGCGTATCGAAGATTTTTATGAATACTTTGACGACAACAGTTGTAAGCGTGTTTATGAGAATATAAGAAAGCTTGACGAAAACTGATTGAAATATCCCCGTAAATTTCAGGTAAGGTTTACGGGGACTTTTTGTTTTTGATGAGAATAATTGTTATCAGATAAAGTGCTGTCAGAAGAAGTGTGAAGTTGTATTTTGACTGTAACAGGACTAAAAAGCCCATTATAAGAACAGGCAGGAGTATTATAAAAGATATTACTTCGAGTATCAGATCGGCTTTTGCAGGAGAAAAATGGTTTTCGAGGATAATTAAAAGTGCCTGCCCTCCGTCAAGGGAATCTATCGGAAGAAGGTTGAATAATCCCAATGTCATATTTGTATCAAAAAATATCTGAATATAATAGTTCGGCATTATTGTAAGGAAAAAATATGAAATTATTGCAAGAATGAAATTGACAGTTACACCTGCAAGTGATATAATTAATTCATCTTTGCACTTACGGGTTATTTTTTGACGGTCTAATATGGCTATGTCAAACAAGGTCAGCTTTATTCTCCTCGGATAAGCCCCGTAATGATGCAGTGCAAGGATATGCCCCGATTCATGGCATACAACACTGACAAAGCATATCATCACTGACATTGAGGTGTCAAAGATTATGACAAGTGTCATCAGTGCTACAAGCGGATAGCTTAATTCAAAATATATCTGTCCTATTTTAAAGGTCATTGGCTTGTTTCCTCAAAAGAACGGCTTGTTTCGGTGATAACTGTTTCTTCGATGAAATCAAGCGGAGATTTTGCGGTATCAGTGAAAATGGAATTATTATAATTGTCAAAGAACCATGTGCCGACAAAAGCATGGATATCTCCGCCGATAGTTTTTATTACAAATGCGGATATTATAATGATCACTGATATTATCATCTGAATAATGATAAGAAGCGGTTTTTTGTTATCCAAAAGAAAAACTCCCCGTATAATATATTTTAAAAAAATATATTCGCAGAGAGTGAGGAAAATTACAAATGATCAAACATTGTTAATTGTTTAGTTGTGCCAGTATTTTTTATCAAGACTCCTGTATTGAACTGCTTCGTAGATATGCTCCTGCTGTATGACCTCCTTATTGTCCATGTCGGCGATAGTTCTTGATACCTTAAGTATCTTGTCATAGGCACGACCTGAAAGTCCGAGAATGTCAAAGACCTTTTGCAGAGCAGTTTTTGCGTCATCGCTCATCGGACACATTTCGGATAAAAGTGCAGAGGTTATCCTTGCATTGCATTTTATCCCTGTATTCCTGAAGCGTTCATTCTGTATCTCACGCACTGTATCCACACGTTTTTTAATTTCGGCAGAAGTCTCGGATTTTTTGATTGACGAAAGGTCTTTGAAGCCGACAGGAGGCACTTCGATATGCAGGTCTATCCTGTCGAGCAGAGGTCCTGAAATTTTTGAGAGATATGCCAATACATTTTTTCTTGTGCAGGTGCATTTTTTGGTGGGGTGTCCGAAATATCCGCACGGACACGGATTCATTGCGGCTATCAGCATTATGGAGCATGGATATGTAAGACTTGCACTGACTCTTGATATGGTTATCTGACCGTCTTCAAGAGGCTGACGGAGAGCTTCCGTGACATTTTTGTGAAATTCGGGAAGCTCATCAAGAAATAAAACTCCGTTGTGTGCAAGCGATATCTCACCGGGCTTCGGAATAGTTCCTCCGCCTGAAAGTCCTGCACTTGACACAGTATGATGGGGACTCCTGAAAGGTCTTTGACTTATGAGAGGAGAATCCTTTTCAAGTATCCCTGCAACAGAATGTATTTTTGTAGTTTCTATCATTTCATCAAAGGTCATGTTCGGCAATATCGTAGGAAGACGTTTTGCAAGCATACTTTTGCCCGATCCCGGACTTCCGATGAGCAGGATATTATGTCCTCCGCAGGCGGCTATCTCAATGGCTCTTTTGGCAGACATCTGTCCCTTGACATCGGAAAAATCTATCTCAAAATCGGGGATATTGGTATTGGGCTTTACAGGGCTTGCAGGAGGTATATTTATCCTGTTATTCAGGAAATCCACTGCCTCTGTTATATGTGCAACAGGTATTATGTTTATCCCTTCGATAACTGCACCCTCCGAAGCATTTTCCTTTGGAACAAGAAAATTTTTTATACCGCTTTGTTTAGCATGGATAGCCATCGGAAGAACACCGTTTACAGGTCGGACATCTCCTGCAAGGGATATTTCTCCTATGAAAGCAATGTCATCAAGATCCCTGTTTATGATACCGTTTGAGACAAGTATAGAAATAAGTATCGGAAAATCATAGATAGAGCCGAATTTTTTTACATCGGCAGGAGCTAAATTCATAATGATCTTCTTTGTCGGAAATTCAAATCCGCAGTTTCTGACAGCGGAACGCACCCTGTCACGTGATTCCTTTATGGAAGCGTCAGGCAGACCGACTATATCAAAGGATGGTATCCCTCTTGAAATATCTGTTTCGACGGTGATATCAAATGTATCCATTCCCAAAATACCGATGCTTTTTATTTTCACAACCATTGTATTTCCCTCCAAAAATAAAGAGCTTTTGTTTCCTGTGACAATTATATCTTATTTTTATCAAACTTACAATAAAAATTTTCGTCAAAATTACAGAAAAGTTATATGCAATAATGTGTGTTAATGGTTGAAAATGGAAATTTTTTTGCAGTATTTATAAAAATTCATTGACTTATAAAAAAAAATAGTGTATGATATAAGA
>CACXGJ010000146.1 GCA_902767125.1 uncultured Ruminococcus sp.
CCCATATCTGGAGATTTATTTTGCAGTCAAAGAATTTTTCCATATCCTGACGGGCATAGGTGCCGATCTTTTTGAGCATGGAGCCGCCCTTACCGATAATGATGCCCTTGTGGCTGTCACGTTCGCAGTAGATGACGGCATCAATGTCGATAATATTCGGATCGGAGCGTTCCTTCATTCTTTCGACAAAGACGGCTGAACCGTGAGGAACTTCTCTTTCGAGCAGACGGAGGAGCTTTTCACGGATTATTTCGGCAGCGATAACTCTTTCGGGCTGATCGGTGAGAGTATCCTCATCAAACATGAAATCACTTTCATAGGCAAGTTTTTTGAGTTCGTCTTTCAGGTCGGATATACCTGAATTTGTTTGAGCAGAGCATGGTACAACAGCTTCAAAGTTATACAGGGCGGATATTTTGGAAATTTGTGAAGCAATCCTTGATTTGTCCTGAAGGGTGTCGGTTTTGTTTATGGCGAGTATAGCGGGTATATCCATAGACTTGAATTTTTCGATAAGTTGAAGTTCCTCGTCAGAAATATCCCTGTCGGCTTCGACGACAAGTATGCAGGCGTCAACACCTGCAACGGATTCATTGACGGAACGGAGCATGAATTTATCGAGGTTATTACGGGGTTTGTGCAGTCCTGGGGTATCAATGAATACAAGCTGTGTGTCATTTTCGGTCAGGACACCCATAATGCGTGTACGTGTAGTTTGAGGCTTTGAAGAAACGATAGCTATTTTCTGACCGAGAATTTTATTGAGTATGGATGATTTTCCGACATTTGGCTTGCCGACAATGGCAATAAAAGCAGTTTTATTCATTATTATTTTTTCCTTCTTCCTTTGATGTAAAATACTGAAAGCACAGCTGATATAAGTAGCAGTGCAAGATTTATGGGATTAGTGGTATAGAAATTATACATTGACATTAGTCCGTTAATATTCCCAAATAGAATGAAGCCTGAAACGGCAGCAAAAATTGCAAGAACAAGTACAGCCCCCGCAGCACAGTCCTTTGAAAATTTTATGAGAGGATGATATTCTGAACTGACCTTGTTGCAAAGCTCCTCAATTGCAGTGTTGAACATTTCGGCGGAAAGGACGCCGCCTATTGTAAGCAGCAGAAGAATATAGTCTTCTCTCGAAAAATCAAAAAAACGTGCAAAACTGAGAACATACAGTGCGGCCACCGTATGGAATCTCATATTTCGCTCGTTTTTTATGCAGTGAACAATTCCGCAAAAAGCGTATTTAAAACCCCGAAGAAAAGACATGAGGCTTATTCTTCTCCGTCCATAACATAGCTTGAGGAGCTTGGAAGACCGAGGAGTGTCATAACCTTTTCTTCTTTTTCACGCATACGGATACGTTGTATACCATTGTCCTCGTGATCATATCCGAGAAGGTGGAGCATTGAATGAGCGGTGAGATATCCGACTTCACGCTGGAGGGAGTGACCGAAGCGTTCAGCCTGATCAACGGCAGTTTCCATAGAGATAACAATGTCGCCGAGGATTTTTGCTCCTGTTTTGGGATCGGTGTCATATACACCGTTTTCGCCCATAGGGAATGAAAGTACATCGGTAACTCTGTCGATATTCCTGTAAATAGAATTAAGTTCTTTGATTTGTTTGTTGTTGACAAGAGTAACACTTACTTCAACGGAGCCTTCAAACTTTTCCATTTTGAGAACGGCATTGCAGCAGCGTCTTATCAGCATTCTGAGACCTGTGGGGATTTTGATATCCTTTTGCTTGTTGGTGATGATCACTTTGATTTTATCCATAACAAAAAATCCTTTCTGAGAAATATTTATAATGACATACGGTAAAAGAAAAATCAGAACCCAAAATATTGATCTCAAACCGTATGTTTAAATTCATGAATTATGAGAGTTTGAGTCATAAGCCTTGATGATATCCTGAACGAGCTTGTGACGTACAACATCCTTTGCAGAAAACATGACTGTTTCTATATCGTCAATATCCTTGAGAATACGCACAGCGTCCTTGAGACCCGAACGTACACCATTTGGAAGGTCTATCTGTGTAATATCGCCTGTTATGACCATTTTTGAATTGAAGCCGAGACGTGTAAGAAACATTTTCATTTGTTCTCTTGTAGTATTCTGTGCTTCATCAAGGATGATAAAGCTGTCATCGAGGGTACGTCCACGCATATATGCAAGAGGAGCGACCTCGATATTTCCTTTTTCGACATATTTCTGATAGGTTTCCGCACCGAGCATATCAAAAAGAGCATCATAGAGAGGTCTTAAATATGGATCGACCTTGCTTTGAAGGTCACCTGGAAGAAAGCCGAGTTTTTCACCGGCTTCAACGGCAGGGCGAGTGAGGATTATCCTGTTGATTTCTCTTGCACGGAAAGCGGTAACAGCCATAGCAACAGCGAGATAAGTTTTTCCTGTACCGGCAGGACCTACCCCGAAGGTAACAGTATTGTTTCTGATAGCATTGCAGTAGCTTTTCTGACCGAGGGTTTTAGGTTTAACGGGCTTGCCACGGGAGGTCACACAGATGCAGTCACCTGCAATCTGTTCAATACGTTGTTCGTTGCCCTCGTTTATAAGTGACATACAGTAGCGTACATTCTGATCGCTCAAGGGTTCGCCTCTGTTTATCAGTCCGAGGAGACTTTCTATGACCTTGCCTGCTTTTGCAACATTTTCGATTTCACCTGATATTTTAAGTTCGGAGTCACGGCATACTACCGAGACCATATATTCATTCTGAATAAGTCTTATATTTTCATCAAAAGTACCGAAAAGAGCGACAGCCTGTTCCATTCGGTCAATATTAATAATTTTTTCTGTCATCAAATCACCTGAAATGTGAAATATAGCAATAAGTTGTCAACGATACTGCCAAAAATAGGAAATTGGAATATAATTTTTATAATTATATCATAAAAACAGTGAAAAGTCACTATATAATTCTAACATTTTTATAAAAAAATATCAAGACGAAAATATAAACAAAAACTGCCATATGTCTAAAAACGACATACAGCAGTTTTAATAAAATCAATAATATTTACGGAAGGACTTTGATGTCAATGTACTGTTTTAAGATGACACCGTCTGCATCCTTAAATTTGACGCATATTTTATAATTGCCCGAGCGTTTGGGAGTTATCCATGCAACAGAGGTTGTGTCAAAACGTTGTATTGTAGTCCATATTATATCCGAGGATTTTTTGTAATAGAAAGCATATTGGGTGTCGGTCAGATCCGGATTTGCAGCCGCTACTGCCAATGAATCTCCCTTTTTTATCGTATCAGCCGAAAGGATAACGAAAGTTTTTGCGGTACATGAGAATGTATAAGCGTCTATTCCCTCAACGTCAAGAGGAATAACAGCTTTTGTAAGGTTCTCACAGTGAGCGAAAGCCTCTTTGCCGATATATTGTGTTGTTTCGGGAAGTTTTATTTCCTTGAGTTTCGGAGAGGAGAAGAAAGCATATTCACCTATGAAATTGAGTTTTTCGGGGAAAGTCACTTTTTCGAGCATTGAAGCATAGCATGAAAACTCTCCTATTGAAGTTACGGTATCGGGTATCGTATAGGAAGTTCTTGCTGACGGGAGAGCAAGGAGTTTTGTAATATTTTTATTGAAAACAACACCGTCCACTGAAGTTATATATGGATTTTCGGGAGAAACGTTTATATTTTCAAGACCGAACAGGTCAAAAGTATCAGAGCCTGAAAGAGTTTTGATGGTTTCGGGAAGATTGAGGGTTTTGACCGAATAGCGGTATTCTTCATCAAGGTCACTGCCAAAAGAATATATTCTTTCAACAGGTATCTTTCCGTTGACGAATGAGGGAACGGTTATTTCGGTGTCATTGCCCGAATATGAAACGAGTTCGGCATAAAATCCTGTTTTTACGTTCAGGCGGATAAGATATGTGAAGTCACCTTCCGTAAGATATATACCACCGTTTTTGATACGGTACTTTGATGTTATTTCCTTGATGTTCTGTGCATAGACTTTGCTTTGTGTTATTATCTTTGAGAGCAGGCTTTGTTTGGCATCAAATTTATGAAGCTGAACAACAGCAGTTGTCGGAGCAGTATCTGTA
>CACXGJ010000147.1 GCA_902767125.1 uncultured Ruminococcus sp.
TAGATGACCGCACATCATATATTTAGGCATATTCTAACACGTTTAATCACTAATGTCAATGTTTTTGATACTTATTTTGTAACTCCCTGTGTATAGAAAAGCCTGCTTTTATCAAAGCCCGCTTTCTGAAATTGATGATCGACATTGGTCGTTATAACAAAATAATTTTTGTCCCTTACAAGCTCATACAGCTTTTTGTATGTGCCGTTGTCAACGTCTGTATAACGATTTATGAAAACATATCTTGACCAGTATGCCCACTGTTCTTCAAGTGTTGGGAAAGGATAGAAACCACCCGAATACATATCTTTAAAGCCGTATTTTTCAGCGAAATCCGAAAAGTATTTCTGAAAACGCTCACCCGAATAAGTAAAGCCTGCCGCAGTTGAAAGTCCTGCACCTGCACCGATAATGATTGCATCGGCAGTATTTATTTCATTTGTCAGTTTATTTATTTTTTTCGAGAAGTTGTCTGTATATTTCATGGTCTTCCTCCTTAAATACATTGAAAATAACCTTTATATTGTGGGTTTTACGAAATTCTCCGACAGCATGGACAGCAATTTCAGCAGCTTCCTTTTGGGGAAATCCGAAGACTCCTGTTGATATACAGCAAAAAGCGATACTGTCAACATCATTCTGTACGGCTGTTTCAAGACAGCTTTTATAACAGCTTTCAAGAAGCCTGCAATGCTCATCTGTAAGCCTGCCCTGTACGATAGAACCGACAGTGTGTATCACATAGTTACATGGAAGATTATATGCAGGCGTTATCTTTGCTTTTCCCGCAGGCTCCTCAAAGCCCTGCTCCTGCATTATCAGACCGCACTTGTAACGAAGTCTTATCCCCGAAAATGTGTGTATGCAATTGTCAATACAGCTATGGCAAGGCTGCCAGCAGCCTGTCATGCCCGAATTGGCTGCATTGACTATCGCACCGCATTTCAATGTGGTGATATCGCCCTTCCAAAGATATATCCCTTCCTCGATCGGCAAAAGCTCCGCAATATCTGTAATCCCTTTTTGAGCCGTGATTTCCTGCAAAAATTCATCTTCGAGCGTTAAGTAATTTTCATCAGCATCCCAAACAGGACGTATATTTACAAGACTTCTGTACAGTCTGAATTTATTTTCAAAATCCTTTGGCACAGCAATATTCTTTATATCATCTCTTTCAGCCAAAAGATATTTTATCAGATCATCTATCTTTGTCATACAGGCTCATCCTCCCATATTCTTCAAAAACGGACTATTGCTTTTAACAATAGTCCGTTTTTGCTAATTTTCAAATTCCATTTGTTTTTTGATATCGTTCACTATATCAGACACCATTACAGATCGCATTTCATTTTCCATAGAGGACTGAATGGCTTTGAGCTTGCCGTCCATCGCATGATGGATATTTCTGCCCACAGGACATTCTATATTGGGATTTTCATGAAAATGGAACAATCCCTCATCACCCACAGGCTCAAGTGCCTCATAAATATCATAAAAGCTGATCTTATCAAGAGGTCTTGCAAGTGATATCCCGCTTTTTCCCTGACTTATGTCGATAATACCGCTGTCCTTGAGCTTCCCCATAACAGTTCTGATTATAACGGGATTTGCACCTATACTTCCCGCAAGAAAGCTGCTTGTAATAATATAATCTTTCTCAAAAATCTCTATACAGCAAAGTATGTGTACGGCTATTGTAAATCTGCTTGTTATCTGCATCCAAAAACATCTCCTTGTAATTATAATAAAACATTTTACTCTGAAATGTCAATGCAGATATCCAAAAAACATTACTCTCTTACAACACTTATTCTTTGCTGTATATGGTCTCCCCTTTCAATCTCATCGACCATTGCGATGGCATAATCTGCATAGCTGATGATGCTTTCGCCCTTTGAGTTGAGAGTGAGTTCTTCACCTGCAAGGATATATTTTCCTGTTCTTTCGCCGTCAGCCTGAAAATCTCCTGCAGGGCTGATAAACGTCCAATTAACATCATTACGCTTGCGGAGTTCTTCAAGTTCCTGTCCCTGTGCATTAGCAAGAGGAAGAAATATAGCCGGAAAATCCGCACCGTCTTTCACCTGAACAGTATGCTCCGAATTAACATAAAGACTGCCTGCACCGCCTACAATAAGAAGGCGTGTATCTGTACCTGAAAGGATATCACAAAGGTGTTGAGATGTTTTTATGTGCATCGGCTGTTCCTCGTCTGTCCATGCACCGAAACCGTCTACCACAGCATCAAAATCTTTCAAATCCTCTTTGGTCAATTTCATGATGTCTTTTTGAACATAATTTTCAGCAACAGTTTTGTTTTCCGTATCACGACCAAATGCCTTTACCTCAAATCCCCTGTTCTTTGCCTCGGCAATAACTTTCTGTGCCACTCTCCCGTTGGCTGCAACTACAGCAATTTTCATAATAAAAAACTCCTTTACAATTTGATCTGCATTTTTTTCGTAAGTCATCTTACACTTGTAATATAACACATTACAAGTTACTTGTCAATAGTATTATTACAACTTTGTGTATACTTACAAAAACAAATATCTATATATGTACTTAATATACAAAATCAAAATAGTGACACAAGAAAAACAGCCTGCTGATCATTTTGGTCAACAGGCTGTTGATATTTATTTACACAAAAGAATCATTTCCAATCAAATGAGTTAGAGTGTGCGTATTACACCCATTTGTAATAAATGCGGCGTGACATACTCCCACCGCCTACGCTTCGCTTATAGGTGGGGGACTTCTTGCCCATTTGGGTTAAACTATATAGATTTCATTGCAAATCCAAATATATTATAACTTATTTGCTTAATAATTACAACTGTTTTTACATAAATATAAGTTTGCCATTGACAAACAAAACACCATTATGTTATCATAAAAGTGTCAGCAGGAACGAAATGTATTGGCATTACATAGCTGACAGCAAAGCAATTTACGTTTGAAAATATAAAATGGATGATATCATACGTGTATCGAAACAAGTAAATCTATTGTTTAATGATTTGTGTATTCAGTAAAAAGGGTGGTCTGAAATGAACAGCATAGAAAAAGAGTATTTTGACAAATTGCAGGAAGACAGAACTGCAATAGCTGACACGATGGAAAAATTCGCTGTCAGGGACTTGCAGGAAATTGTTATTAACCAATCCGCCGGCAAAGCACAATTTATATATGATTTGATAAAAAATGCAGATGATATGTTTGCTGAAAAAGTAAAATTCGTGCTTGAAAAGGAAAGGCTTGTATTTGTACATAATGGACTTAAAAGTTTTTTGGTGACAGACCCCGCAAACGAACAAAAGGCTCTTGAAGATAAAACTCTTGGTAAGGTAAATGCACTGACTGCTGTTACAAAGCTGTATCCGAGCTTTCAGTCAGTATTCAATTATACGACAGCACCATGTATCTATGCTCCCAATATCATGTTCAAAATAGAACGTCTTATCGTTCCCGTTTTGTTGGACAGTGATTTAGATGAACGTTACCATGATGAAACAATGTTTGTTATTTCTTTTGATAAAGATCCTGTTAAGGCGTATAATGAGATTTATGAAGCGTTCAGAAAATTCAATTATCAGTCTGCTTTAAATAAAGTAAAGAAAATTGAATTTGAGTATGACAATAACAGTGTATCGTATAAAGCAGGCGACAAGATAAAGCGTACAGGCTATCCTGACAGCCGACTGATACCTGCAGAATTGAGAAAAAATTCCATTGCCGTTGAAATAACGGGTACAAGACCCGGAATATATTTTTTAGTGCCGTATGAGGGAAAACTGAAAAACTTTACGGAAAACCGACCAACTTCCATGATGATACCACAAATCCGTGGTTCAAAGGAAAGAATGGTACCTGTATCAGCATTTCCGGATGATTATATCCTTTATATCACAATGGATAATTTTAAGCGTTATGAAGATGGTTTATTGGATGCAGAAGTGCTTGAATTAAGGGAAAATACAGGTACAATATAAATGTTTGCAAGGAATAAGCAGAATACTTGATATGTAAGATTTGTATAGATCGGCAGTTTTCGAGTAATGTATTAAAGAATAAAACCACTTGTCAGATAAAACGACAAGTGGTTTTTTACAATATGTTAATTTGCAAGTCCGAGAATATTACGGACATCTGACTGGGAAATGCCGACTGTTTCTGAAATTTCCTCAACAGGACACGGCATTGCATAAAGTTTTTTTACTATTGCTACTATTCTGTCGGAAAAGGATTTGATGCTTTCCTGTAATTTGCTTTTTTCTACATCAAGCCGATTTTTCTCTACATCAAGCTGATTTTTCTCTACATCAAGCCGATTTTTCTCTACATCAAGCTGATTTTTCTCTACATCAAGCTGATTTTTCTCTACATCAAGCCGATTTTTTTCTAAAACCATCTGTGCTAATCTTGCATCAACCTGTTTATTTTTTTCCAAATATTCCATTTTCAAAGCTTCGGCACTTTTCATAGCAAAATACTCCCTTTCTATAATTTTATCAAGATCTGTGCGGTTAATAGCTTCACCGTATCTCAATATTAATAATGATGTCAACGGGCTATCTTTATAAGCTTGTATAAAGTTATTCAAATCATTTTGATCAGTAATTGAGAAAAAGCGAGCAAAAATTTTTAAAGTTTCAGAAATGGTATCATCCTCCGTTTTGACCACGCTTGGCACAAAAACATTATAAATGGTAATCAATCCTGAATATATATGTTCCTTATCATTTTCTCTGTACATATGTATTATCTCGACAGGTGCCTGTTTATTTCTTTTTGAAGTAAGAATGAAAGAAACTGCAACCTGCTTTAAGTCTTCGTATTGCAGATTTTCGACCTTTTGTCTTGAAATAAGTCGGCAGGCATAGTATACTGTACGATTTTCAATATATTGTCGAGAATATGTATTTTGCATATCCGCACTTAAAGAACGTCCCGAGGGTTCTACTGCATATGTATCCAGTCGGATGTTATTATGTTCCGTATTTTCTTTTGTAATATTTGCCTGCGAAATTACTTCTATCGGGTTCACAGGTTCTCCGATGACAGATGTAAGAAGTTGCGAAAACAATTCCCTATCCGCAAACATTATCGAAAAAATAACATCATTCCTGGGAAGAAATTTCGGATTAAGTTTACAATGCTTTATATCGTCCATTGGAATCGCTCCTGATTTTCAGTATATATAAATTATACTACAATGTTATGGAAAATAAAAGTCCTTTTTACAATTAATTGTGCTGAAAAAAAAACAGTTGCAATTCCCGAAAAAATATTGGATAATAATATATGATATGTAATGTATCATGCAGGTAAGACATTGTAGTTTAAAATTAAGGAGGATAAAAATGGCGACTTATACCAGAAATGTTGTAACAACGGTTGCATATCTGATAGGTATCAGAAAAGGCATTTTGAAAAACACTTATGCCGATGAAATTGAAAATTTGGAATTGCTGTCAAGCGACAGAAATGCAACTGTCATCAGGTATTTATGCAAGCTGCGTACAGCTTTGATGCTGAATTTCAAGAAAACAGACACAGAAATGAAGTATGACCTGAAAAATATTGACAAATTGGAGTGGTTTGACACCGAGAACATCACACAGCTTGAAAAATGGGGATTTACCATCGTCAAGCCGAATTACACCTCGTCAAAATATGCGGAGCTTATAAACAGGCTGATAAGCGAAAATATTGCCAATTGCAGGGAACTGTTTCCCGAATGGCTGAACTGGGAATATGTCAAGGATCTATTCATTATTCCGAAATTTACACAGCCAAATGTTATGAAAGCCGAGTTTGCAAAGTATATGGCAAATACACAATGGTATCCCTTTCAGCAGTATGTACATTGGAATCCAAAGGACTGCGGTGGTATGCTGATGAATGACAAGAAATTTTTTAATGTTCTTTACGAGCAGCATGGTGATATTTTCATAGTCAAATCAAATTACAGTGATGCGGACGAGGAGATAAAAGAACGTATTTACAGATTTATTGAAGACAGTGACAGTGTAGAAATCGTCGTGGACTGCGAGAACTCCAATGCCTTCAAGCTGTGCGGAGTATTGACAAGTCTTGATTCCGAAATGGTCGGAAAAATAAAAAAGCTGATATTATTTGATGATATCCATACAAATCCCGGATGGGATCTGGTGGACAGGTTTGTAAAGCTGCCTGTGGAACATATTGTCGTTGAAAGAGTAAAAGAGCAGAAGTCGCTTGTAGACATAAAAATGACAGCGTGTGTCTGCGGAGAGCATTACAAAAACGATATTTCATCTTTTATTTTGGTATCAAGTGACTCCGACTACTGGGGACTTATATCTTCATTGCCCAATGCAAAATTCATGATGATGTTCGAGTACAGCAAGATCGGCGAAGCTATCAAGAAAACTCTTTCCGAACATCAGATATTTTATTGTGCGATAGATGATTTTTATATGGGCAGGATAGATGAATTTAAAAGATTTGTATTGTTTCATCTGCTGAAAAAATATTTGCCCGATATTTTAAAATATAACGGCAAAGAGCTTGTTTCACAGCTTTATGCGGAGGCAAGGATAAATGCAGATCAGAGTGAGCAGAATAATTTTTACAAGAAATATATACAGACATTGAGATTTGTAGCTGATGATGACGGCAATATGCGGTTGGAATCAAGCAAGTAATTTGATATAATATTGTACATCTCTATATATATGATAATTTCACACGTTCATTATTATATAAAGCCGCATCACAGCTTGTTTATTCAAGCTGTGATGCGGCTTTTCTTACAATCTCGGATCAACAGGCTCACTTTCAAAAGCCAATACTCCGAATACACATTCATGTACACGATAAAGCGGTTCTTTATGAACAAATCTTTCAAGTGATTCCATACCCAGCGAAAATTCCTTCAGAGCAAGACTTCTTTTTCTTGTTAATGAACGGTTTTTCAGACGTTTGAGATTATTCTCCAAGATATATTCGGGACCGTAAATGATACGCAGATATTCTCTGCCACGGCATTTTACCGCAGGCTGTATCACTTCACCCTTATATTTTGCGGTGAATATTTCAGGCTTTACTACCATGCCCTCTCCCCCATTCTCTGTGAGGTGTGTCCACCAATCAATGCCGTTTCTTATGCTCGTTTCATCTTCCGTATCAACGCATATATATTCCGTTGACATGAATATATCACCTATGCAGTATTTTTTTACAGCTTCCATATGCCATGTGTGCGGCTTATCCGAAAATGTCTGTCCCTCAACCGCAAGTATATGAAACGGTGCTATCTTCAAATCATCCACTCCTTGCACCTTCCAGCAGTATTCACGGTATGAATCGGCATATCTTTCAAGTGCAGTCTGCTTCCGCTCAAATTTATCAAGCAATTCCGACGGACTGAAATTCTGTCCCGATGTACCTTCTGAAGCCTCATACCGAACATTATCCATCTGACATGATTTCTTTAAGGCTTTTACAGCTTCAGCAAGACCGTCACGCCCTGCTCTCCCTACAGGTGCATACTGCTTTTCAAGTAATTCCTGTGCCTTTTCCGACCATGGCATAAGCTCTGTATCAAGGCATACCCAATCTGTTTGGAGATCACTCCAAAAATTTGTTTTATCAAGAACTCTTTGCAGTCTGTCGAGAACCTCACATTCAATTGCCGTGTCATTGAAAAAATGTCTGCCCGTTCTTGTATAGATAATTCCCCTTGAATCGTCAGTGACATGGAATCTCTTTTCAGCCGTTTCGATATCCCTGCAAAGCACTATTACTGCACGTGAACCCATATGTTTTTTCTCACATACGACTTTCTTTACACCGTGATTTTTATAATATTCAAATGCCTGTTCGGGATATTCCAGATAATCATCAAGCTCACTTGTCTTACAGGGTGACATTGTAGGCGGCAAATATATCAGCCAATGCGGATCGGCAGCATATCTTGACATTATCTCCAATGCCGCTGCACTGTTATTTTCATGCACTTGGATACTCGGCATAAGTCCTGTCCGAATATACAGCTTTCCGCCTATGTCACCCAATTTCAGTATATCATCAATATCATTTTTATTTTCGTTGAGCGGTCTTGTCGGTGCATAATACTGCTTCAGTGCCTTTACACTGACATACTCTCTTTCGGGATAACGAAATGCTGTAAGGCTACCGCCGAATACACAGCCTGTATCTATGCAGAAAGTGCCATTAACAGACTGCACCTCCGTATGCGGAACGTGACCGTATACAACAGTTGCCCTGCCACGATAATCTGCCGCCCAGTTTGATCTCACAGGTAAACCATATTCATCCGTTTCACCTGTCCTTTCACCGTAAAGGCAAAAATCACGCACTTTCATAGAGCCTCTGCCGATATATTCCTCTTTTATTCCTGCATGAGATATGACCAATTTTCCGTCATCAAGCACATAATGACTTACAAGGCTATCAAGAAATTCTCTGACCTCGCTTTTAAAAGCATCACTCTGACTTTCAAGCTGTGAAATAGTTATATCAAGCCCATGACTTTTCTGCACATTTTTACCTTGCAGATACTTCAACAGCTTTGCATCATGGTTTCCCGGAACGGCTATGGCATTTCCCGATCTCACCATATCCATTACAAGTCGAAGAACTTCTGTATTTTTCACTCCCCTGTCGCATAAGTCTCCCAAAAATGCCGCACGTCTGCCGTAAGGGTGCATGAATACACCGTCCTTCCGCACATATCCCAACTTCCCCAAAAGTATTTCCAATTCATCATAACACCCGTGAATATCTCCTATTATATCCAATGGAGTATGCTCATCCTTTTTGTTGTTCCACAGCTTTGTACGCACTATTTCAACGCTGTCAATTTCCTCTTGAGAGTTCAGCACATACACAAATCTGAAACCATCCTTTTTAAGATGTCTTATACATCTTTTCAGGTCTGTGCAATGTTTTTTAACGACTCTTTCGGGAAAATTCCTTTCAGCCCTCTCTTTATTCCTCTTTAAAAGCTCACTTTCGGGCAAGTTCAAAACTATCGCCACAGCATGAACATTCTGTTCATGTGCAAGGTCAATGACCTGTTTTCTTGCAGACTGCTGTAAATTTGTCGCATCTATGACAGTTGTCTTCATGCGGTCAAGACGCTTGTTTGCGGCATAATACAGCAGGTCAAAAGCATCCTTTGAAACATTCTGATTATTCTCGTCATCACATACCATTGCACGAAAAAAGTCCGATGATAACACTTCCGTTGACAAAAAGTGCTTATGTGCAAAGGTAGTTTTTCCGCTCGAAGTTGCCCCTATCATAGCAACAACGGCAAATTCGGGTATCTCTATACGCATATTCTAAACACTCCCATCTGTGTCGGTGAACCCAATTTTTCATCAGCTTCACCTATATTTCTGTACTCCGCCGTGTAATTAAATTCATTGCAAATATGCTCACACCATGCCTGAAATTCTGCTCTTGTCCATTCAAATCTATGGTCTGAATGTCGAAGACTACCTTTTTCAAGTGTCGGATAGTTTTCATTATATTCCTTATTTGGTGTAGTTAAAATAACCGTTTTGGGCTTGGCACTTCCAAACAGCACTTTCTCAAAAAACGGTATCCTTTGCATATCCATGTGTTCAATGACCTCTATCACACACGCTGTATCAAAGTTGTTGAAACGATCATCCTTATACATCAAGGATGCCTGTATCAAATTAAGTTTCGTTTTAAGATGCGGCAACATCATGTCATAATTGAGCTTTTGTTTTGCTTTTTCGAGAACGCTTACAGATACATCTGCCGCTGTTATTTTCTTGATTTGCGGCTCACGCAAAAGCATAGATGTCAATTTACAATCCCCACAGCCTATATCCAGTACAATTTCCGCACCGCTCTCAAGCACAGCATTTTTAACTGCTTCCATTCTTTGTGTATTCAACGGAATTTTCTTTCCACTTGTTTCTTCATTTACAGTCGTTTCTTCCGTTTCATTTTCCATAAGTCTTGCTATCATTTTATTTGCATAGCTTTTTTTCTTATAGAAATAACGGTTTATTATCGTATTTTTGAGGGGATGAGATGAAAGCCATCCTTCTCCGTGACGAATCAATTTATCCATCTCATCTTCGTTCATATAATAATGCTTCTGCCTGTCAAATACAGGTATCAGCACATAAAGATGATTCAGCATATCAGAAAGTTTCACCTTTCCGCAAAGCGTCAGGTCAATATAACAGCTTTCTCCCCACTCCGTGAATTTCTCGTCAAGAACGCTTTCACGAATTTTTATTTCATATCCTAAAGGTGTGAAAACTTCCTTGACAAAATCTTTTTCACTTTTAACGGGCAGATTATAAACGGTTGTTTCAA
>CACXGJ010000148.1 GCA_902767125.1 uncultured Ruminococcus sp.
ATGACATTCTTTGCCGTACTGAAATGATAAAAAGCTCTTACAGGGAAATTTCCTTGCAGGAGCTTTTTTTGAACCTTGAAAAAATTATATATTTCGTTAAAAATTTGTTTTCGGAAAAGTATTATTTTATCTATGGATTTATTTTCAATTAACTGATATAATAAAATCAGACAGAAACAAAACGCCTTAACCATTCGAGGAGGTTATCATTATGAAGAAGAAATTAGTAGTCATCGCATTGGCAGCATTATTGATATCAGCAGCAGGCTGTAATACAAACAGCAATACACAAACATCAACCGAGGGAACAGTCTCCATCGTTGAAAGCAGCGAATTTCAGTCATTCATAGAATCAGCCGAAAAGAGCGAACAGACAACCGACAAAAACAATACAGAAGAAACTTCAAAGAAAGTTTCTTCTTCATCCGAAGTCTCAACTGTTACGACCGAATTTACAGCAAATACGAGCGGTATAATAGATACGACTGACCTGTTCAGCAAACGTGACCTTGCCCAAACAGCCGATACTTCGGATGCACAGACTATTCAGGTATCCGACGGTCAGACCATAAACATCACCGAAGCCGGAACATATGTTATTTCGGGAACAGCCACAAATTGCACTATCAAAGTTGAAACTGACAAGGAAAGCAAGGTTCAGTTGGTTCTTGACGGCGTAAGCATTACAAATGACAGTACACCCGCAATATACGTTGTATCAGCCGACAAGTGCTTTATAACAACTACTTCAAGCGAAAACACACTTACTGTAACAGGCTCCTTCACAGCAGACGGTGATACAAATACGGATGCTGTCATATTCTCAAAGGATGACCTTGTATTCAACGGTCTCGGAACTCTCACAATATCCTCAACGGAAAACGGCATTTCAGGCAAAGATGATATAAAATTCACGGGCGGCACATACAATATCACCACAACCCAAGACAGCATTGAAGCTAAAGATTCTATCGCAATATGCGGCGGCACCTTCAATATAAATTCTTCAAAGGACGCTTTACACAGCGAAGATGAAGATGATACAACTGTCGGCTGGATATATATTTCAGGCGGCGAGTTCACGATAAAAGCATCAAGTGATGCTATACAGGCAACAAGCACTGTACAGATTGACGGCGGTACGTTTGATATAACAGCCTCCGAGGGTATCGAAGCAACCTATGTACAGATAAATGACGGTACAATAAATATTTCAGCTTCCGATGACGGCATAAATGCAGCTAAAAAGAGTACGGCTTATTCAACACCTACTATTGAAATAAACGGCGGTACGCTTACAATAGTAATGGGACAGGGCGATACAGATGCAATAGATGCAAACGGTGATATATATGTCAACGGCGGCACAATAAACATCACTGCACAGATGTCATCCTTCGACTATGACGGCAAAGCCGAATACAATGGCGGCACTATCATCATAAACGGCTCACAGGTCGACAGCATACCACAGTCCATGATGGGCGGCGGTCCGGGCGGAATGATGGGCGGCGGACATGGCGGCAGAGGAATGATGATGCCGGGACAAATGCCCAACGGCACGATTTAATAAAAATAATGTTCTGAACACAAAAAAGGCTGTCCTCATACCATAACAAAGTATGGGGACAGCCGAATTTTTTTATTTAATCAATTTGAAAAAATCAATACCAAGGTGTAAGACGATAGTACAATTCTTCATAACGTCTTGCGGAGTTGTTCCATGAATAATCCATTCTCATGCCTCTTATGGCAATTTCTTTCCAACGTTCTCTGTCGGTGAAGTAAACTGTCTTTGCGTAGTTGATGGAATTGAGCATTTCCTCTGCATTATAATTAGCAAATGAGAAGCCTGTACCTGTATTCTCAAACCAGTTATAGGGCTGTACGGTATCTCTCAAACCGCCTGTTTCACGAACTATCGGAACAGAACCGTAACGAAGTGCTATGAGCTGTGTCAGACCACAAGGCTCAAATCTTGACGGCATGAGCATTGCATCGGATGCTGCATAGATTTTGTGGGCTCTGTTGTCGGAATAATAGATATTAGCCGAAACTCTCTCGGGATACTTCCACTGATAGTGTCTGAAAAGATTTTCATACTTCTCATCGCCTGTACCAAGAACAACAAACTGCGTATGCTCATCGGTTATCCTCTCGATAACATAATTTACAAGGTCAAGACCTTTTTGGTCTGTAAGTCTTGAAATAATAGCTATCATAAACTTGTTGTCATCAACGGGCAAGCCCAGCTCCTGCTGCAAGCCACGCTTATTGAGAACCTTCTGATCAAATGTATCAGGGGTATAATGCTCATATATCTGGATATCATGCTCGGGGGCATATACATTATAATCTATGCCATTGACGATACCGCACAGTGAATGGTTCTTATGACGCATAAGACCGTCAAGTCCCTCACCGTAATAGGGCATTTGTATCTCACCTGCATATGTATCACTTACAGTTGTTACATAGTCCGAGAATACTATACCCGCCTTGAGCATATTTGCATCATGGTTAAATTCCATATTTGCGGGAGTGAAGACATATTCGGGAAAGGCTGTCAGATATCTGAAGGTCTTTATGTCATAAATACCCTGGAATTTCAGGTTATGTATGGTCATAATAGTCTTTGTACCCCAGAAGAAGCCGTTATCCTTATAGAGTGTGCGGAGGAACACAGGCACAAGTGCAGCCTGCCAGTCATGGCAATGGATTATGTCAGGCTTGAAACCTACAACAGGAAGTATTGCAAGTGCGGCTTTGCTGAAAAATGTAAATTTCTCTATATCCCACTTTATCTCGCCATAGGGCTTGTCACCGCCAAAATAACCCTCATTGTCTATGAAATAGTAATGTATGCCTTCATAGTAGTATTCCATGATACCGACATAAACATGATTGGGCATAAAGCCGAGATCCATATAGAAGCTGGTAACATAGCTGAAATGCTGACGATATTCCCACGGGATACACATATACTTCGGAACTACTACTCTGACATCAAACTGCTCTTTGTTGAGCATTTTCGGCAAAGCTCCGACTACATCAGCAAGTCCTCCTGTTTTGATAAACGGGTAGCACTCTGATGCAACAAACAAAATATTTCTCATAACATCTCTCCGTTCTGATTTTTTATTTAATTTTCTAAAATAATGCTTATGCTATAATTATAATCCTTTTTTATAAAACATTCAATACATATTTTCAGTTATTTGTAAATTTTTTGTGTACTGTATATATAAAAAATATTATTCATTTAATTCAATTTCTGTTCAAAGAGCTGATAATAGTCCTTGTCAATAATTCTTACAACAATAGAATTTTCTTCGTCTGTCATTTCGTTGAACTCTTTTAAAAGGCTGTAAGGAAAACTTGCACTGATGCCTTCTACGAGGATATCCTCCAACTGCTTTGTCTGTTCTTCAGTCAGTTCGGCTTTTATCTGAAACATGAATACAAGTGTCTTGTCATCATCTGTAAGGAATATAGATGTTTCCATCATTTCATTTGTATTTTCTTTTGCAACAGAATCAAAATACTCATAATTTTCTTCAAATAATTCTTTAAGTGATGAATAATGCTCATTCAAAGGTATACTTATTTCAGAAATACTCTCATCTTCATAATCGGATATTTCCATTTCCTCATCATCCATATCGCTTGTAAGGTCTTTTGAATACAGGAAACTTCCGTCAGGATTATAGAATCTTACGGATATTGTTACATTTCCGATATTGGGCATTGCCTGTTCAATATTTTTTATTGACTGCAATAGGTTTGATTTTCCCGCATCAACTATTGCCTCAAGCCCCGCTTCTACCATATCACGGTCACCCGTTATTTCATTAACTGCCGTCAACTCGATAACAACAGTGTCATCGCCTTCGGGGAATATCCTCGCTGTTACGGTGTCATTTGACAAACTCTCTACGACCCTGTCGAAATTTTCAACAGCCTTTGGCATTGTAAATATCTGCTGAATACTGCTGACCTGTTCGGGGTCGGATATTTCTTCGATAACACTTTCAGCCGTTTCTGACTTTTCCGAAACCTCTGTTTTTTCGTCCTTTGAATTTTCAGAAACTTCCGTCTTTTCATCCTTGGATTTTTCGGAAACCTCTGTTTTTTCGTCCTTTGAATTTTCAGAAACTTCACTGACACTTGATGAAACCACGGAATTTTCATTCACTGATGACTGCTGTGTTTTATCTTCTCCGCATGATGTCATGAACATTGAGCATATCAATGCCGATACAATAATTACAACTGCTGACTTCTTCATAAAAAAAC
>CACXGJ010000149.1 GCA_902767125.1 uncultured Ruminococcus sp.
CCACACCCCTTTCCCAAAAAAACGAACTTTTTAACAAATATAAAATATCATAGAAAACTTTAAAGATTGATTTTCGTGAGTGAGAGCTGATTCGATTGACAAATATTTTGTTAAAGAGTATAATTTTTTGAGTGAAGAAAAATAAAAATATCTATTGACAATTCAATGATAATGTGCTATCATATTACTACTTTACTATAATAAAGCGGATTTGGAAGGAATGAGAAAGAAATTTATGAAAAACTATTCAAAGATCACCCCTGAAGGTACAAAGGATCTGCTCTTTGAGGAATGTCTCGCCAACAGAACGGTATCGGGTATATTAGGAAAGGTATTCTCACACAGGGGATTCCATGAGGTTCTTACACCATGTGTTGAATTTTATGATGTCTTTTCGGAGGAATTGTCGGGTATTCCGATGGAAAATATGTATAAGATGAGTGATTCAAAGGGCAGACTGATGGTAATGCGACCTGATTCGACTCTGCCAATTGCAAGAATGGTCTCAACAAGGCTCAAGAATATGCCTCACCCGATAAGACTTTACTACAATCAGAGAGTTTACAGGAATAATCTCGGTCTTACGGGCAGAAGCAATGAGGTCATGGAAACAGGTGTTGAGCTTATCGGTGCAAAGGGCAAAAGAGCTGACCTTGAAGTCATCACGACTGCTATAGAGGCTCTTTCAAGATGTGTCCCCGATTTCAGGATAGAGATAGGACACGCTGAATTTTTCAAGGCTCTTGCAAAGAAATTGCCTGTCAGTGATGAGGCAAGAGAGGAAATAAGATTTTTCATTGAATCGAAAAATTATTCCGCTCTCAATTCTATCCTTGATGACCTTGAACAGACACAGTATGTAAATATCATAAGAAAATTGCCTGCACTGTTCGGCGGGATAGATGTTCTTGACGAAGCATACGGCTTATGCGACGACAAGGAGGCACTTGCAACACTTGAATATGTCAGGGAAATATATAATGACCTTTCACTGTATAATCTCGGTGACAGACTTATCATAGACCTCGGACTTGTTCAGAGAAATGATTATTACAGCAATATCGTTTTCAGCGGGTATGTGATGGGTTCGGGAGAGCCTGTTCTTATCGGCGGAAGATATGACAACCTGCTTGACAGCTTTGACCTGCCTTCACCTGCAATAGGCTTCGGGATAAATGTTGATGCACTTGCAAGGGTGATGCTCAAGAGAGGTAATATACCTGCAAGCAACAGTCCCGATATTCTCGTTCACAGCGAAAAGGGCTATGAGGTAGAGGCTATCAAGTATACATCAAATCTTTCACAGGCTCATATACTCGGTGAAAACAGCGTTTTTGAAACAGAGGAGCAGGCTCTTGAATATGCAAGGGCAAGGGGATTCAAAAAGCTTGTGATAGTCGGTGAAGAAATAAGGAGTATAAATGTATGAAACCATTAAGAATAGCCTTGACCAAAGGCAGACTTGAAAAGGATACAGTGAAATTGCTTGAAAGTGCGGGATATGACTGCACAGCCGTAAGGGAAAAGGGCAGACGTTTGATACTGCCTATCGGAAACGGCGAGATAGAGGTAGTCCTCGCAAAAGCAGCCGATGTCATAACCTATGTCGAAAACGGGGTATGTGATTTAGGTGTTGTCGGAAAGGACACTATCATGGAAAACGGCAGGAGCTTTTATGAGATACTCGATCTGGGCTTCGGGAAATGTCGTTTTGCCCTTGCAGGAAAGGCAGGCAAGGATTTTTTTGCGGGCTACAATGAAAAGACCATTGCAACAAAATATCCCAATGTCACCCGAAATTTCTTTGAGGGAAAGGGCATGGACATAAGAATAATAAAGATAGAGGGTTCGGTTGAGCTTGCACCGCTTCTCGGCTTGTCGGATGCTATCGTTGATATAGTCGAAACAGGCTCTACACTCAAGGAAAACGGTCTTGTTATAATCGAAGACAATGTGGCACCGATATCCGCAAGGCTCATAGCAAATAATGCAAGCCTGAAGCTCCGCAAAAAAGAAATTGAAACACTTGCATATAAAATGGACGAGGAAAGGAAGAAATCACAATGATCAATATTATCAAGGCAGACGGCAAGACCGAGGTGGAATTTCTCGCAAAATTGGAGGAAAGAAGCAGAAATACAAATAATGATGTAACGGCAACTGTAACGGAGATAATAAATAATGTCCGTGAAAACGGTGATAAGGCTGTCAGGGAATACACCGTCAAATTTGACGGAAAAGCTCCCGAATGTTTTGAAGTCGCCAAAGAGGAGATAGATTCATCTCTCGAAAAGTGCGATCCCGAATTTATCGAAACTCTCAAAAAAGCTGCCGATAATATCAGGGATTTCCATGAGCGTCAGAAACAGCAGAGCTGGCTCACAACAAAAAATAACGGAGTTATCATGGGACAGCGTATAAGAGGACTTGCAAGAGTAGGCTTGTATGTACCCGGAGGTACAGCGGCTTATCCGTCATCAGTGCTGATGAATGCTATACCTGCAAAAATAGCAGGTGTGGGTGAGATAATCATGGTCACACCTCCGATGAAAGACGGTAAGCCGAATCCGAATATAATGGCAGCAGCGGCAGTTGCAGGAGTAGACAGAGTATTTCTTATGGGAGGAGCCCAGGCGGTAGCTGCACTTGCTTACGGCACTGAAACTGTACCGAAGGTGGATAAAATAGTAGGTCCCGGAAATATCTTTGTTGCAACGGCTAAAAAATTGCTTTACGGCAATGTCGATATAGATATGATAGCAGGACCGAGTGAGATACTTGTTCTTGCAGACGACAGTGCAAACCCGAAATTCCTTGCGGCTGATTTGATGTCACAGGCTGAACACGATAAACTTGCTTCTGCTATAATGGTAACAACTTCGGAAAATTTGGCGGAGGAAACCGTTTCACAGATTGAAAGACAGATACAGATGCTTTCAAGAAAGGACATCATAGAAACATCACTTACGAATTACGGTGTCATAATCGTATGTGATACAATGGAAAGGGCTGTTGAGCTGGCAAATGAATTAGCCCCCGAACACCTTGAGGTATGCTGTAATGATCCACTTGAATATATCGGTAAGCTCGACAATGCAGGCTCGGTATTTTTGGGCAATTATTCTCCCGAACCCTTGGGCGATTATTTTGCGGGACCAAACCATGTATTGCCAACAAGCGGTACAGCAAGATTTTTCTCTCCGTTGTCCGTTGACAGCTTTGTAAAAAAATCCAGCTTCATTTACTATACCGAAAATGCCCTCGAAAAAGACAAGGCTGATATAATCCGCTTTGCCAAGACCGAAGGACTCACAGCTCACGCAAATTCCATTGAAGTAAGATTTGAATAAATCGGCAGGATTCGGTTTTTTAGGAAAGGGGTGTGGGGAATAACCCTTTTTTTCAAAAAAGGGTTTTCCCCACGTAATTAATGAAAGGAAAAGGAAAAATGTACGAGTTATGCGGAAAGGTAAGGGATTTAGAGCCTTACGAGCCTATCAAGGGCAGTTATAGGATAAGACTTGATGCAAATGAAAGTTTTTATGATATGCCCGAGGAAATAAAAGATGAGATCAAGAATATAATAGATGTGATGCCGTTCAATCGTTATCCCGACTCAACGGCTGAAAAATTAGTGAAAGCCTTTGCGGAGTTTTACGGGATATCCCCCGAAAATGTCACAGCAACAAACGGCTCTGATGAAATGCTGTATCTTCTTGCATCGGCAATGCTTGAAAGAAATAGTGTGGTTGTAGTTGTCGAGCCTGATTTTTCAATGTATAAATTCTATTCATTCCTTTCGGAAAATGTCGTTATTCCTTATCAAAAATCAGATGATTTAAATATAAATGTTGACGAGCTGATAAAGACGGTCAATGAAAATAACGCTGATATGGTGATATTCTCAAATCCGTGTAATCCGACAGGACAGGGAATTTCAGCCGAAGATGCAAGGAAATTAGTTAAGAGCGTCAAGGCACTTGTTGTACTTGACGAGGCTTACATGGATTTCTGGAATGAGGGCTTGCTGAAGGAAGCGGCTGAATATGATAATCTCATAGTCCTCAAAACAGCTTCAAAGGCAGTCGGTTCAGCGGCTTTGAGATTGGGCTTTGCGGTCGCTGACAGGAAAATTACAAGAGCATTGCAGGCAGTAAAATCTCCCTACAATGTCAATGCACTTTCACAGGCAATAGGCACTGTTATATACAGTCACAAGGAGCTTTTGAATGAGAGATGCTCAAAGATCGTCAAAAATACAAAGGCTTTGTATGATTCTCTTGTGAGGATAAAGGAACAGTATGATATGCCTGTTGAGATATTCAAGCCATGCACGAATTTTGTTTTCATGAAAACAGACTTTGCAAAGAGCCTGTATGAGTATCTTTTGGACAATGGTATCGCTGTAAGATATTTCAAACCAAATGCTTTAAGGATAACAGCGGGTTCTGAAAGTGAAAACAGTGAATTGATGATATACATCGAGAAGTACATTTTGGAAAAATATGTTTATATGAACATATAATTTTTTGGATAAAATTGTTAAAGTTTTGGCAAATTTGGAAATAATCGCATATTTTCTGTTTACAAACCGAAAAAAATAAGTTATACTATACTCGCAATAAATAAAAAGGTGGCATGAATAATGCGTACAGCAATTATTGACAGGAAGACAAAGGAAACAGATATCCATGTGGAATTGAACCTTGACGGCGGAGAAACAAATATTTCAACGGGGATAGGCTTTTTTGACCATATGCTGACAGCGTTTTCGGTGCATGGCGGTTTTGGTCTTACCGTAAAAACTGTCGGAGATTTGTATGTTGACTGTCACCACACTGTTGAAGATACAGGCATTGTGATAGGCAAGGCGTTTGAGATGGCATTGAATAACAAGGGCGGTATAAAA
>CACXGJ010000150.1 GCA_902767125.1 uncultured Ruminococcus sp.
ACGACACCCGAATATGTACCGCCGCTGCCTGCACCTGCTACAAGATAATCGACATTGCCTTTTAAATCCTCATAAATTTCCTTGCCCGTAGTTTCATAATGTGCAAGAGGATTGGCGGGATTTTTGAATTGTTCGAGCGTGACACCGTTTGGAATAGAATTGCGGATTTCTTCCGCCTTTGCCCATGCCCCAAGCATACCGCCCTCACGGGGAGTATTTATTATTTCCGCCCCCAATGCTTTCAATAAAGTCTGCTTTTCCTGTGAGAACTTTGTCGGAACAACAAATATTATTTTATATCCCTTATTCAATGCCGCAAATGCGATTCCAAGACCTGTATTTCCTGCTGTTGCTTCAACAATAGTACCTCCTTTTTTCAATATGCCTTTTCTTTCCGCATCTTCAATCATATATTTTCCTATTCTGTCCTTGACACTGCCTGACGGATTGAACAGCTCCAATTTTGCGTAGAGCTTTACATCATCAGGCAAATCAAGATGATTCAGTCTTACAAGCGGTGTATTGCCGATCAATTCCTGCATGTCTTCATATAGTGCCATGATCATTCCTCACTTTCCGCAATAGCCTGTTCTATATCCGACAGAATGTCATCAATATTTTCAATGCCGATAGAAAGGCGGATAAGACCGTCTGTAATTCCTATCTTCTGACGTACTTCATATGGTATGGAAGCGTGTGTCATGCTTGCGGGGTGGCATACAAGACTTTCAACACCTCCGAGACTTTCCGCAAGTGCAACAAATTTCAGAGCTTTGAAGAATTTTTTGATATTATAGTTCTCATACAGCTCGAATGAGATCATAACACCGCCGTTTTTTGCCTGCTTTTTGTTTATTTCATATCCTTGAGCATCAGGCAGTCCCGGATAATAAACTTTTTTTACTGCCTTATGCTCTTTAAGAAAGTCAGCGGCTTTTTGGGCATTTTCTACATGACGGTCAAGACGCACCGCAAGTGTCTTTATTCCACGAATCAGCAAAAAGCTGTCGAAAGGACCAAGTACACCGCCTGTGGAATTTTGTATAAAAGCAATTTTTTTCGCAAGCTCATCATCATTTACTACAACAAGACCTGCAACAACATCACTGTGACCTCCGAGATATTTCGTTGCACTGTGAATGACAATATCAATGCCCAATTCAATAGGTCTTTGCAGATACGGTGTCATAAATGTATTGTCAACGACAGATAAAATATCATGTTTTTTGGCAAGGTCGGCAACTGCTCCCAAGTCCGTCACTGTGAGAAGCGGATTTGCAGGGCTTTCAACAAGAATAGCTTTTACATCATCTGTAATTTTCTTTTCAAGTTCATCTATATTTGTAGTGTCCTCAATGGAATAGCCTATTCCAAAGCTACTGAAAATTTTATCAAGCACACGGAATGTACCGCCGTAAACATTGCTTGAAATGAGTATTTTATCGCCTGTGTGGAATAAGCTCAATACAGCAGTAATTGCCGCCATGCCCGATGCAAATGCAAAGCCTGCCTTACCGCCCTCCAGCTCGGCAATGAGCGACTCCAATGCGGCACGGGTGGGATTTCCTGTACGGGAATATTCCCACTTCGGTGTTTCTCCGAGACCGCTCTGTTCATAAGTGGAGGTCTGATATATCGGCACATTGACCGCCTTTGTATATTCATCTCCGTAAATGCCCCCATGAATAAGGGCTGATTCGATATTCTTATATTCTGACATAATGATTACTCCTTATAATTCAAATTTTTTTCACTGTAATTTTTAATTACCTTCAGCATATCTTTCGCTGTCTTTTTTGCACCTGCAAGGTCATGTTCAAGATAATTTCCACATTCCTCTTTTTTATTGCCGGGGATATCTCCCTCAAAATCGGCAATAAATTTAAAACTATCCTGTACCAGTTCAATAGCCTGACTGTATGAAATACTATCCCTGACAAGCAGATAAAATCCTGTACGACATCCCATGGGTCCCACATATATGACGGAATCGGAAAATTCACTGTTTCGTGCAAATGTTGCAAAAAGATGTTCTATCGTATGCAGTTCACCGTCTCCAAGATAATCTTCGTTGTTGGGCTTTTTCATTCTTATATCGTAGGTAATGACATCTCCGTCAATGCGGGAAATATACATTCCTTTCTCAAGAATATTATGATTTACCGTAAAACTCGATATTTTTTTCATTGAATTTCCTCCCTGTATGCCAGCATAAAATGTATATTCTCAAAAGCACGGATACCGTCATCCCTATCCTCAAAATAATGCTTCTGTATCATTTGAGGTGTTTCATGCTCCTCTATTTCAAATCCGTAACGGTCAAGTACCGTATTTATCTCCGAAAATGAATATCCATGCAGCATTTTTTCTCCGAGTTTTTCCGTAATATCGGTGAGTGTATGTACTCTTTCGATATTTTTTTCTTTAAAGGTCGTTTCATCAGGATAGTCAAATACGATCTTCCCCGCTGTCTGACACAATTCACTTATCTTTTTTATCGTCTGCTCAAAGACAGGCAGCGTCAGATAATACGAAACTCCGAGAATGGCAAAAAATGACGGAATTTCAGGATCAAAACCTGCTTTCATCAATTCCTCATTCATATCATCCTTTGAAAAATCTATCGGTACAAATACCAGATTTTTGGGAATATTCCATTCAAGCTCATGTATTCTTTCACGCTTGTATCTGCCTGTATCGGGATGGTCAAGCTCAAATATCCTTATATTTGGATTGTCATTCCTGAATGCAAAAGTGTCCATCCCCGC
>CACXGJ010000151.1 GCA_902767125.1 uncultured Ruminococcus sp.
TACCCCTAATCCGTTCTCCTTTCATAATTCTCTGCATTACGGCTTGGTTCTCGCTCTTTAGTAATACAGGTTAATTTCGATTTTTATGTGATTTTAGTATATCATTATCAATTTATAATTTCAAGATTTTTTCAGCCCTTACAGGCTGGCGGCAATTCATCCCCGACCTGTAGAGGTCGGAGTCTTCTTGCCGCATTATGATAAAAATGCCCTTGCAGAAGCACTTTCCGAAAGGGCATTTTTTATATCAATCTTCTTTTTTCTGTTTTTGGGACTTGATGACTTTAAGACGGGAAAATTCCTCCCTGTCCTTTTCCTCGAGTGCATCGGATATGAATTTAACAGTTTCCTCAAAGCGTGGTATCATTATATTTTTCAGTGCATTTGCACGCTTTTGAGTTTTCTTTATAGCATCCGCAAGACGATATACACTGTTTTCGACTTCGGCAAGGTCAGCCGTCAGTCTTTTTACTTCTCCGAAGCACATATATGCTTCATCAAAATTCGCATCCGTTGAGCCGAGTCCGTAGAATATGCCTTTTTCCCGAAGACTTTCATCTATCGTAACAATGGGAATCTCCACTCCCATTACACTCCTGTATGAGAGCTTCAGGGAATTATCCGTCGGAACAGTCTTTGCAAGGTCATCTATATATCCGAGAGTAATATTTGCTTTTTGAAGTGCAAGATAAGCCTTGCTGTAAGTAATATCTATTTTATCCTGTATTTCAGATGCTCTGTCGATGAGCGTCATCATCTCACGCACAAGGATATTTCTCTTTTTATCCAACAGCTCATAGCCTGTTCTTGCAAGTGAAAGGGATTTTTTGAATGTCATCAGGTTTCCTTTTGTAGGCACTGCCTGTACTGCCATTTTTCATCCACCTCACTCATCATCTTCATTCTGATCTTCTGTACCCTCAAGGCTGTCAAAATTCAGTCTTTCGGGATCGGAAATATAATATCTGTCCAAAAGTGTATCGTCAACACGATCAAGCTCCGACCTCGGCAATGTCGAGAGCAGCTTCCAGCCGAGATCAAGGCTTTGTTCAACAGTCCTGTTTTCAGTGAAGCCCTGATCGACAAAGTGCTGTTCAAAGAGCTTGCCGAACTGCATATACTTCTTGTCAACGGGAGAAAGCTCCTCCTCACCTATGACCGAAGCAAGTGAACGTGCATCCTGAACTCTTGCATACGAGGCAAAAAGCTGATTTGCAAGAGCCTGATGATCGGCTCTTGTATAGCCCTCACCGATACCGTCCTTCATAAGTCTTGAAAGCGACGGCAGGACTGATACAGGCGGATAAAAGCCTGCACCCTCCAATGCCCTGTCAAGAACTATCTGACCTTCTGTGATATAACCCGTCAGATCAGGTACAGGGTGTGTTATATCATCATTGGGCATTGTAAGTATAGGTATTTGAGTTACCGAACCCGTACTTCCCTTGACCATTCCCGCACGCTCATACAGTGAAGCAAGGTCTGAATACAGATAACCCGGAAATCCCTTTCTTCCGGGAATCTCACCCTTTGAGGAAGAAAATTCACGCAAAGCCTCTGCATAAGATGTCATATCAGTCATAATGACAAGAACGTGCATATTACATTCAAATGCAAGATATTCAGCCGCTGTCAATGCACATCTCGGAGTAAGAGTTCTTTCGATTATCGGATCATTCGCAAGATTCAGGAACATTACAACTCTTGATAATACACCGCTTTGATCGAAGCTCCTTCTGAAATAGTCCGCAACGTCATTTTTAACACCCATTGCCGCAAAGACCACGCAGAAGTTATTATCCTCATCATCGGAAATTTTCGCCTGTCTGACTATCTGAACGGCAAGCTCATTATGCTTCATGCCCGAACCTGAAAATATCGGAAGCTTTTGTCCTCGGATAAGTGTCATAAGGGTATCTATCGTGGAAATGCCTGTATTGATATAGTTTCTCGGATAAATTCTCGATACGGGATTCATCGGAGTACCATTTATATTTGCTCTTTTGACGGGATAAACATCCCCAAGACCATCTATCGGGACACCCGCACCGCTGAATACACGCCCCATTATTTCGGGTGACAACGGTAATTCCATAGGCTTTGCCTTGAGACGAGTCCTTGTATTGTCAAGTGAGATGGATTTTGTACCCTCGAATACCTGTATAACTATTCTTTTTCCCTCTATCTGAACTATTCTTCCATGACGAAAGGTACCGTTATCAAGACGTATATCGACCATTTCTTCAAAAGAGGCATCCTCAACATTGTCAAGAACTATCAGTGAACCGTTTATTTCCTTTACACCAACATAATCTATTATCATTTTCTTCAACCCCCTGTTCAGTCAGTAAGTTTTGCAAGAGAGCTGTCAATGTCAGCGATCAGTCGGTCAAACATTTCAAGCCTGTCATTCGGGATATCATACTTCATTTTGGCAAGTCTCTCAAACAGCCCTGTTTGAATTATGCTTGAAATAGGGATAGCCGCCGCAATGATACGCTTTGACCTGTTATATAAATGAAGTATCGCCTTCATCATGAGCTTCTGCTTTTCAAGGGGAACGAATGTATCATCCTTATGGAAAGCATTTTGCTGCAAAAATCCTACACGTATAGCTTTTGCCGTCTCGATAACGAGCTTCTGATCATCAGGAAGCACATCAGAGCCTATCAGCTTTACTATTTCCATCAGATTGCTTTCCTCATGCAGAAGTGATGTGATTTTGTTTCTGTATTTGATAAAATCATCTCCCAGATTTTCCCTGTACCATGCGTCAAGATCGGTGAAATACTCACTGTAACTGTTCATCCAATTGATGGCAGGATAATGTCTTGCATAGGCAAGGGCTTTATCCAATGCCCAGAAGCATCTTGTAAATCTCTTTGTATTCTGTGTAACAGGTTCGGAGAAGTCTGAACCCTGGGGAGATACCGCTCCTATGATAGTTACAGAGCCTTCGCTTCCGCAAAGTGTTTCAACACGTCCCGCTCTTTCATAAAATTCGGAAAGTCTTGACGGCAAATATGCAGGGAAACCTTCCTCGGCAGGCATTTCTTCAAGTCGTCCCGATATCTCACGCAGAGCCTCTGCCCATCTTGAGGTTGAATCCGCCATGATAGCAACATGATAGCCCATATCACGATAATATTCAGCCAGTGTCAGTCCCGTATAAATAGATGCTTCACGGGCTGCAACAGGCATATTTGAGGTATTGGCAATAAGCACTGTCCTGTCAGTCATAGGTCTGTTGGATTTCGGATCAATAAGCTCCGAAAATTCGTTGAGTACCTGACTCATTTCATTTCCACGTTCACCGCAGCCTACATATACGATTATATCCGCATCACACCATTTTGCAAGCTGATGCTGGTTCATGGTCTTGCCTGTGCCGAAGCCTCCGGGGATAGCCGCTGTACCGCCCTTTGCTATCGGGAACATGGTATCCATGACACGCTGCCCTGTTATAAGCGGGATAGTTGCAGGCAGTCTTTCCTTGCAGGGACGGGCATTTCTGATAGGCCACTTCTGACAAAGTGTCAGCTCATGCTCAACACCCTTTGCATCCTTTATTGTAACGATTGTATCCATTAACCTGTATTTTCCATCGGGCTTCACGCTCGTTACAGTACCATTCAAGGTCGGCGGTACGATAAATCTGTGTTCTATCACAGCAGTTTCGGGGCAGGAAGCATATATCTGACCGCCCTCAAGCATATCACCGACCTTTGCTTTTATCTTCACATCCCAATATCTGTTAAGATCAAGTGAAGAAACAGCCGCTCCCCTTGAGATAAAGGAGCCGCTTATTTCCTCAATAGCCTTCAACGGTCTTTCGATACCGTCAAAAATATTATCAATTATTCCCGGTCCGAGCAGTACATTCATAGGAGCTCCCGTTCCCATGACCGGATCACCGGGCTTTAAGCCTGTTGTTTCCTCATAAACCTGGATCGTAGCCATCCTGTCGTTTATACCGATGACCTCGCCCACAAGACGGCTCTCGCCGACATAGACCATCTCCATCATAGAGAAAGTCCTTGTATTTCTGACAGTAACAACAGGACCGTTTATTCCGTAAATAACATCACTCACTGGTAAATTCACACTCCAATTCAGTCAGTTACCTTCAAGCCTGAATTTTCACAGAACCATTCTCTCTGTTGTGAAAGCCTTGTATCAAGTGTTTCATCGGCAAGAAGTCCCATTTCACGGCTTATTCCCGTAATACCGCCTATCATGATCTCGTTTGACGGCTGAACATCGCATTTTTTGCCAAAGGCGGATATTATTTTGTTTTTCAGCTTCATATCCCTTTGACTTACATACAACACGACATCATCGGCTGTCAATTTCAATGAAATTTTCTTGACGCTTTCAAGCAGCTTTTCGGTGTATTTATCCGTTTCGGCATATTCAAGCAGCCTTTTCCTTGCACGCTCAAAAACCTCATCCTCAATTTCCCGACGCTTTTCAAAGATGCTTTTTCTGCTTGCATTTTGAGCCTTTGAAAGCTCCCTTGCAATGCCTGTATTTATAGACAGCATTTTTCTCTGTAAAAGAACATATGCCTCCTTCAAGCCATCCTCCTCGGCTTTGTTCAGTTCCTTTTCCTTAAATTCCTCTGCTTCGGATTCAAGCCTGCTTCTCTGCTCGGCGGCATATTTTTCTATCGCCTTCAGGAAATTATCGGTCTTGCTTACTATATCGGGCATAAAATTCCCTCCTTTTTTTGATCGGCACTGTGCAGATCGACCGCCGATCGCTGATTATATTTTGACTCCGATTGCCTCACGGACATAGCGTGTTATGGAGTCCTTTGCACGACCGCTGCCGTGTCTGTCGGGAATCTCAACGATAAGAGGCTGCTTGCGGTTGAGCTTCAGGTCATAGACAAGCTCCGGACAAAGCTGTACAAGCCTTTCCGTCATCAGTATGACTGCTACATCCTCCATGTCCATCGCTTTTTTCAGCGTTTCCCTCACTTCGCTGTCCTCATGGACGACTACGCCTTCAATGCCCGCAAGGTGCATTCCCATAAGCGTATCCACATTGTCGCTTATCAGGTAGAATTTCATAAAGCAAACACCTCAATTGAATTTTGAGATAATGAGTATAGATACAAGAAGTCCGTAAAGTGCAACACCTTCTCCGAGTGCAACGAAGATAAGTGCTTTACCGAATGCCTTGGGATCCTCACTTGTTGCACCGATAGCAGCAGGTGCAGCACCGCCTACGGCTATACCGCCGCCGATGCCCGATATGCCTGTTGCAAGACCTGCCGCAAGCATTGACAGTCCCATATTTATATCACCCGATGAAGCAGCCGCTGCTGTTTCGGGTTCGGCTGCAAATGCAACGAGCGACATTGCAAGACACGCCACACTGACAAGACCAAATGCGATCACCTGACTCAAAACAGCTCTTTTTCTTGTTCTTTTGCCGAGAGCCACCATCTTATAAGCATAGCACACCGAACCGGCCAAAAATACTGCCGGTATTATCATTAAAATATATTCCAACATGATAAAATCCTCCAAAAATTTTTTTGATCATTCTGTTTCCTTATGAGCCTTTATGGGCTTGAAGGCACGTCCTTCACCTATATAGAAACGGCTGAATATTTCA
>CACXGJ010000152.1 GCA_902767125.1 uncultured Ruminococcus sp.
GCCCGAACTCAGAAGCGCCCTCGAACATATCGGCAGAAGCAAGATCGCACGATACTGGAAGGTCTTTTCATCCGCTGATGATGATGAAGAAAATCATGTCAAGCAAATAAAACGAACAATTAACTGTGTTGTCGAAACAGCAAACAATTTCCAGAAATCAAAGACAGGCGCTCTCATGGTCTTTGAAAGACAAACCAAACTCGGCGATATCATCGACACGGGTACCATCATTAATGCAGAACCCTCTGTTCCGATCATCGGAAACATATTCTTCAACAAAGCTCCACTACACGATGGAGCAATGATCATCAGAGATTCAAAAATATATGCTGCCGGCTGCATACTTCCCTTGACCAAAAATAACAACAGCGTCAGTGTCGATCTCGGTACACGACACAGGGCTGCTCTCGGACTCAGTGAAAACAGTGATGCCGTTATTGTCGTTGTATCCGAAGAAACAGGAACTATCTCTGTTGTACTCAACGGAGTTATATCAAGGGATTATACAAGGGAATCCCTCAATATCACACTCGAAGAACTTTTAGTCCCCAAGCCTCCGGAAAAAACCGAAAGAATACCCATTATCCCCGTTATAAAGAAAGGCAGAAAAAATGAGAAAGAAAATAAGTAACTTCAGACTTGGCAAGCTCTTTTATAACGATAAGTTTGTCATGGGATTCTCAATATTTTTAGCTTTTATATTTTGGCTTTATGTTTCTTCCACTACTCAAGAAGCATCTGTCTTTACCGTGACTGACATACCTGTCAGTCTTCCCGAACTTACACACGAACTCAAATATTTCAATGCCCAAGACATAAAGGCAGAGGTGAGGATATCAGGCAATGCTCTTGTCGTTGCAACCGTTACGAGTGATGACATATATATAACTGCAAATGATACGAGCTTCATAACATCTCCGGGTAATTATACGCTTGATCTCGTTCCTAAAAAAAGCGGCATGAAAATGGATTATACTTTCGATTCAAGTCCCTCGCCTTCAAGTGTGAATGTATACGTAGACAGGCAAGCCGAACCCCGTGAAATTGAAATCACCGACAAGATAAAGGTATCATCCGTTGATGAAAATTCCTATGCCTCTACAACTACCCTCTCACAGCAGACTGTCAAGGTCTCCGGAGCAGAGTCTATTGTCAACAGCATCGCTCAAGTCTGTGCGGAATATGAATTTAAATCAACTCTATCTCAAACTACTGTGGTTACCGCTCCACTCGTATTTTATGACAGCTTGGGAAACAAGGTCGATACAAAATATATCACTTATGACATTGCAAAGGTGGATGCTACCATCCCTATACTTAAACTTGTGAATGTTGATATCGTCCCTTCAATCACAAATATGCCCGATACACTTAATATCTCCGATAAAATAACGGTTGATCCTCCAACCATCAGACTTGCTGTTCCAACCAATATGAGCAGCACCGCCGGTATTTCAACCGAAAATATAGACTTCTCCAAGGTCACCATAGATAATAATAAATTTGAGGTCGGTCTTTCGATTCCTTCGGGATGCAAAAATATAAACGGAACCGAAAAAGCCACCATCATATTTGACACATCCGACATGGAAACCAAAACCCTTGCTGTCACCAATTTCAATGTTATCAACGAAGGTGACGATCAAACCACATCCGTTTCAACACAATCCCTCAATGTCACACTCATCGGCTCAAAAGACCAGCTTTCAACCATAACATCTTCAAATATAACCGCTGTTATAGATATGTCTGCAAAAGCTCCTAATTTTATCGGAATGGCTGAAATGCCCGTATCCATCAAGATAAACAGCAAATTCAACAGCTGCTGGGCTTACGGCTCATATACCGTCAATGTCACATCTTCACGCAAATCAGAAACAAGCCAGTCCTGAAACATATAAAAATGCTGACACAGAAATACAATTCTGTGTCAGCTTATTTGTATGTTAATTTTGATAAACGATCCATCGGCATCCGTAAAATAATATCAGGACTTGCCGCCTCTCGACGGCAAAACGGATATTTTCCTGACCTGATTTTGCAAAATTACACGGAAGCGTTGAGCTTGCGAGCCAAAGCTGATTTCCTTCTTGAAGCTGTATTCTTCTTGAGAATACCCTTTGAAGCTGCCTGATCAATCTTTTTGATAGCAACTCTTACAGCCTGCTCTTTATCTGCAGCATTTGCTTCAACA
>CACXGJ010000153.1 GCA_902767125.1 uncultured Ruminococcus sp.
TGCCTTTGTCGTAGGAATGTTCTCTAAATCGAATTCTACCGCTGTGCTGCCCTGCGAAAAAAGTTTGGACAGTAAACATACCGTCTCAACGTGCGGTGTACGTGGAAACAGGTCAACGGGGACAGCCCTGCGGACAAAATAGCCCTTTTCCGAAAATACCTTTACATCCCGTGCAAGCGTGGCAGGATCGCATGATACATAAACTATTCTCTCCGGCGACATATCGGAGATGGTGTCTATCAGGTTCATATCACAGCCCTTTCTCGGAGGATCAAGAATGATACAGTCAGGTCGTATATTTCTCTTTCGCAGAGCTTCAGCCGCCATTGCGGCATCAGAGCATATAAATTCCGCATTTGTCACGCTGTTTACAGCGGCATTTTTTTTTGCATCTTCAACTGCCTGCGGGATTATCTCTACACCTATGAGCTTTTTTATATTTCCTGCCATCGTCAGACCTATCGTACCTGTTCCGCAGTACATATCCAACAAAATCTCATCAGACTTCAATTCGGCAAATTCAGCCGCTTTTTTATATAATCTTTCTGCCTGTGGGCGGTTGACCTGATAGAATGACAGCGGCGATATCCTGAATCTCATGCCGCATAATATATCCGTGATATATCCCTGACCATAGAGTGTGCGGCACATTTTTCCTGTTATTACATTAGTTTTCTCTGTATTGATATTGAGAACGATGCTCCTTAAATTCTGCAAATCATCCGAAAGCATTTGTACAAGCTGTTTTTCCTTTCGGAGTTCCTTTGCATTTGCAACTATGCACACCATCAGTTCATCTGTCTTTTCGGCATATCTCAAATAAAGATGGCGAAGTATCCCCGAATGTTTACTCTCATCATACGGCTGAATATTATTTTCATTCGCCCATTCAAGAACTGTTTTTACTGCTTTGTCGAAAGCCCTTGACTGCAGCTTACATTCATCAAGCGGAATGACACGATGACTTCTCGGTGCAAAGAATCCGACACGTACCTTCCCGTCACTGTCAAGCGTAAAGGGAAGCTGGGCTTTATTTCTGTAAAAGTCACTTTGATCAGAACCGATGATATTACCGATCAGGCTTCCGTCAATACCGCCTATCCTTGTAAGTGCATCATAAACTCTTTTCTGCTTAAACTCCAACTCCGAACCATAGTCTATATGTCTGAAGGTACATCCTCCGCATTTTCCGAACACACTGCAATCGGGTGATATTCTGTTTCGGGACGGAGCTATAATATTTTCTGTTTTTCCGAAGGCATAGTTTTTAGCGGCTTTGAGTATTTTTATTTCGGCAACATCGCCTACTGCCGCTGACGGTACAAAAACTGCCATTCCGTCTATTTTGCAGACACCGCTGCCCTCTGTCGTATAATCCACTATTTCAGCTTGATATATCTCATTTTTCTTAAGTGACAATTTCATCATTCCCTGCTGTTTATTACTGCTATTATATCAAACATTCCGTTTTTTTGCAACAAAAAAAGCTCTCTGTTCATGACAGAGAGCTTCTTGATATTTTATACCAAAATAAATTCAAACGGAAGCCAACAGGGCATAAATCGTTTCATTTGATTCTCGATGATATTTTTCTGACTGTTTGTAAGATCATCCGTACATTCAAAGGTAACCTTTAAAGGAGATGTATGAGCATGGAAATTTCCATTGATATTAAAGCTGTCGCTTATCTTTTTCATACCGCTGTAGGTATAGTCCGTCTGACATACTGACAGTGTTTTTATAATTAAATTACGCCTGCCGTCCACAGACCTGTCAAGGTTATATTTTTTTATCCAGCCTTCACGATATGTAAGTCCGTAGCTTTCGGCCGTAGCTACGAAACATTCCCTGAACATTTCCTCAACCTCATCGAAAAGCATATCCAAGCCCTCCGCATATGCCATTATTTCGGCATATTCAGGCTCCCCCCGTGAAATATCATATATCCCTGTCGCAGAAAGTATATTACGCATTATCTGAAATTCAGACATCAAAATACACCTCCGTTTTATTCGGGAACTGTGAGGCTGACAGTGCCGACTTTTGCAAGTTCTCCCTCGCCTATGCTTATATCCGACATACCCGAAAAGGTATAATTATCCACTCCATCGGAGCCATAGATTGCTCTCCCGAGAGCTGCCAGCCTGAAATCTTCACCGACCGCAAGATCGTTGAAGAAATCCGTGATACTCAATCTGACATTTGCAATGACCTCGTTTGCATTATATCCGCTTTTTATCGACAGACTTGCGGTGACATCCGCCGTCACAAGTTCAGGGGTTGTCACCGTGAGATTTACCCCGAATGGTCGGCTGATATTGAGCAAGTCTCTCGCATTCTGGTAGGCATCATTTGTCGGGACACCGCCCTTTCCCCCGACACATATTGTTATACCTCCTGCCTGCACAGAACCGCTCACCGTTGCAGACTGTATCCCGTCAACCGACTTTGCAAGGTCGATATAATATTGAGCGTTTGCACCATTGGGAGTATTTTTATAGCTTTCGGCTATTCTTGTTCTGAAATCCTCGTCAGATTCATCATCAGTTCCTCCGATAAAGCTGCTTGCATTTGTAATGCTCATGCCGACGGAAAAATATGTGATTATGACCTTCACGATATTTCTTGCAACATTGTACTGCTGACCGCTGTTTTCAGCCTCACATTCAATGAGCCTTTCTGTCGAGTTTCTCGGTATCACCTCATCATCGACCGTAAGATAACGCAGGGAACCGTCCGAATTTGAGCATATCGTTCCCCTTGGAATAGTAATATCATGATCGACAGGCATATCAAGCCGAAAAATCACAAAGCCTGATGCTTTGTCTCCTTTTATTCTTGAGAGTCCCCTCTGCTGTGCGTGCATATCAAGGTACTGTCCTGTTGCAGTATTGGGGAACATCTGAAGCTTTATCCTGTCTATCTCCGTACAAAGAGAATATAATTCTCCTGCAAGGAGCTTTATTTTTATTCCGACATCACTCGCATTTTCAGGCTCATAGCCCGAAAGCTCCGTGAATTTGTTATTCATTCTGTCAAGTATCTGGTTATATGTATATGACATAGCTCCTCCTTATAGATCAATCTCGTATATTTCGTCATCAAGCTCAACACTTACACAGATATTGGAATTTTCAGCGGTAACACCGACAACCTCGGCATCAGGAAATTCCGTAAGAGCTGCTCTTGCCTTTGCTTCTATCAGCGGTATGCAGTCGGGCTGTGATATATTTATACTGTAAATATCACTGCCAAGCCTACGGTCATATATAAAACCGCCTTTTTGAGCTGCAAGAAGGATATATAATTTCTGATAAATTTCTTCTCTGCCATTCATAGACTAATCCTCCTCCATAAATACATGACCGTTTATAAGAACCGTGCCATCGTTTTTGAGAACGATACTTGCACCCCCACCGGAATACAAAGCAATTTCTCCGGGTTCGATATTGTAACGATTGTCGGCACGTCTTACTCCTATACAGAATCTTTCGTTTTCATCCGATATTACAACGGAATCGTCATTCGGTTGAGGCACATAATCAATACCCTTGGGAGCAACTATACAAAAATGTCCTGTTCCGTCCGATACAGATGCAGATATCCTCCTGTCTGCACATGAGACAACCTTTCCCGAAATACACGAGATATTGTTTTTACTGCTTTCCGATATATTTCTTGAAATTTTCAAATATACCTCACCTCCGCATAAATTCTTGTTTTTTCTCCGTCAATCCCAAGTGAATAATGTATTTCTTTGATAATATATTTTTTATCTTCATTGTCAAGGATAAGCTCATCGCCGACTCCGCAAATGATACAGCCCGATATTTCAAGTATGACCTGTTCATATTTATTGTCGGCATTGTCCAAAATATTCCTTGCACTCATCGGAGAAAGATTTTTATTATCCACTGTATTTATGTATCTTTTTTTATTGACTTTTAGACTCTTTGCCAATTCATCCTCAAACGGCATCTCATAGCCGTCAGAGACCGCTGCTCTTTCCATTATCAATGAGATAAGAAGATGTCTTTTAAGAGTGTGTTTTTTGGAGATGCACTGGCTTGAGGATATATAAATACAGTCCCTGTCATTATTTTCGGAAATATCAATATTTCCGTGACAATCAATTTTCGGGACAGTCCCCGTAAATTTTTTACAGAAATTCGCAAGCACAGTCCATTCACTCATGCCCTTTGTTATGATAAATTCATCATCAAAGGTCTTGCCTGTGCCTTTGAAGGAATGAAAGCCGAGCGGCTCAAAATGTCTTTTCATAAGGTCATTCATGGATATCATGGAATAGGTCTGGGGAAGAGCCTCATTATCAAGTAAGATAGCTGACATGCTTCTTGCGGTGACCGTAAGAAAGGCTCCGTTCAAGGTCTGTTCATCACTCTGGATATCTATATATCCGTAAAAGATACGGTCATTGTTATCGAGGACCTCTATCGACAGCAGTGGATATATTATCCCGTCAGCCGAGAAAACAGCAGTCAGACTGTCAGCAGGAGCATCCTCTGATGAAACGAAATTTATTTTGAGAGGCTTTCTGAAAACTGTTTCATTGCCGTAAATGTCTTTGATAATGTATTTCAGCATAATTTCACCCTCCAGCCATGATCAATGGGGATATCCGGACGAAGAATATCTGTATTTATTTTTACCAAAGTTTCAATATCTATGCCGAATTTATAGGAATAGTCCCACAAAGATTTGCTGCCGTCAGCGATACAGTATGCTAAAGAAGTATCGTTGCTGCCGTTGTTGTTCGTCTCAATAAAGCGAAAGCTGTATTTGATGACATTTTCAATATCCTGTGCAATAAGCTCAAGTGATTCAAATACAGCCTTTAAAGGCTTTTGCGAAGGGATGTATAATATTCCCGCATCCTTTGATGAAAAGACCTCCTTGAGCCGTCCGAACTGCTCGGCACAGTCCGAACCGAAAAATTCCCCTTCACCTGTAACTATCCTGTTTTGTTCTCCCAAGTCGAAGACCTTCTCTGCATAAAAAGGAATTTTATGTACAGCGGTATTTTTTCTTCGGGATATTTTTATAAGATAGGGATTAACGGGGAATATAAAGTCCTTGTAGCTCATTTTGCCATCAGTATTCATAGGCATCACCCTCCGAAAAAATCAGTTTGTCATAACGCAGCATATCATGCTCAAGCATATCTGAAATATTGGCAAGGACTGCCGCATTGTCACCGTATAGGTCAGTAGCCCTTGCATTGTCCTTTATAATTTCAATTTCTTTCATGTGATATATTTTCCACCTCCATATCAAGTGCCGTAAGAGTGATAAATTCACGGAATTTTTCCTTGTCAGCCGTCAGCCGGAAGTCATTCCAGAAGCATTTTGAAAGAGTGATCCTTGTGTTGTCGAATGTCAGGACAACAGTAAAATTATCGAGATCATGAAAATTGATATTTTCAAAAGGCTGCTGAAACCTCATATTTGACAGGATAAGCTTATATTCGGGTTTTGTTTTGACGTGTGCAAGATCATTATTCAAAAAGCAGGTTCTTACTTTATGGAATTGGGATATTTCTCTTACCTCTGCACTTTCAGCCTGTAAAAGCTGACGGCCATTTATATATACACAGACATCTCTGCCCGAAACTGATCTTAATTTTTCCAAAAAATCACTCCTTTCAGATACCGACAGCGGCTTCACGAAGTCCGAATGACATTTTGACTTTATATGCAAACGCATTCGGATCATAGACACATCTGTCAACCGTAACGGAAATTATCATCCTGTCGTTGTCAAGCTCAAGTATTTTCATGCAGATATCCTTTGCACACTGCTCACAGTATGCACCACCCGATCTTTCATCGGTGAGTACTGTCACGACCGTTTTCTCATCGCCCGATTCAACAATATCATAGCCTAAAAGAAAATCCAGCCTGTCATTCTTTTCAGTTCCGAATGATATGATGTCATTCCTGACAGGGAATTTAAGCTGATGAAAATCGTTTTCGAGCATAAGTTTGAAATTATCAAAAAAACCGTCATTCACAGCAGAATCATAAATATATTGAGTAAAATCGCTGATCAAGTAATCACTCCCGATCTGTAATAATTTTCATGCAGGCTTTGGCATAGCTGCCCGAAGCGGAATAATACATATCCTTCCATAGAAGCATATACTGATTCTTATCATCGGAGATGATATCACCATATCGGGCATCCTGCAAAAATTCAGCTTCAGTAAATAGTGTAAATCTTCCGTTTTCGGTACGACCTTGGGGAGTATTGGAAATATTTCCGAAGGTTTTTTGCTGGTATCGGACAGGATATGATACACCCAAGCCGAAGGTCGTAATACCCTCATGAGTCAGGGAAATGCAAGTACCGATTTTTTGTATGGCATTTTTTATCCTGTTCATATCAGACCCCCTCAAATACAAAGCAGCCGTCATCAAATATATCGGAAATATCCGAAACAGCCTGCCGATATATCCTGTAAGCCTTTTCGAGTCTTTCGGCAGAGCCTTTTACAGAGATATCACCGACAGTAATATTTTCACCGTTTTCGGTATCAGACCAAAGAATATATCTGTAATATGCGAGAGCTGCAGCAGCAAATTCAAGCTTGCTGCTGCAGCCGCATATATCGGCATCAGGCTTCAGATGTGAAATTATATAGCCTTGAGTATTTTCACAGATAAAGCGGAGCATTACAGAGGATTCTTCATCAATTCCCGAAAGACGGCTGAAAACAGAAATAATGTTTTCAATATCCAACCGTCACACCTCCCGATTAAAGAGAAAGGATTTTAGCGGAGTCGCTGAATATCTTCGAGAAGCCTGCGGTGCAGCTTACAGCAGCTTTATCAAGCTGTCTGTCGATGAGCTTGTCGGAATCCACGGAAATGCCGCCCGACTGTATCATCTCAATAGCACAGCCCTTATCAAGACCGATGATTTTATTACTTGCAAGAGACGGAGCATGAATAAGATTTGCACCGAGAGGGGTTATCATTTTACCTGTGCCGTGAAAATCAAGACCTGCATTTGCATCCTTCATTTCGGACATGGTAAGGAGCTGCTGCATAAGAGCAGTAGGTGCAAGAATAGTATTGAGCTGATAAGGAGCGATGTTCGCCCAGAGCTTGATAAGAGAGCCGTAGGTAAGAGTCTGTGAATCGGCAGAAACTGTTTCAGCGGCATTGTTTCCGCCGTCACCGTTGACAAGGACATATACTGCATCATTAAAGAGTTCTCTTGCTATATATGCACCGATCTGACGAAGTGTTACAGTAAAAATATCAAGACGCTGATATTTTATAGCTTCGTATGAAGCAGTGAGAAGTCTGCCGTGTTTTTTGAGAGAAACAAGATTAGAGTTTGTTCTGATATCGGTTTGAGGAAGCAGACCGCCCTCCGAGACAGGATCCGATGAAACAGTGAGCGGAGAAACGGAAATTGAACGATAATCGAGATTGTCAATTGCAGTAGTGGCAGCAACAATTTCAGAAAGCGGAGCAGCATTTTGCATTCCCTGTTTTACGGCACGTGCAACATATTCCGGGAAAAGTGCGGCTGAATTTGAGGTCTGGAAAAATTTCTGTACCTGGTCTGAATCAGAGCCGCCGACTTTTATGTCATAGCGTTTGAGCTGTCGCTGGAAGGCATCAAGACCGTTCATATCGGTATTTTTGTAATTTTCCGAGGGATCAAGCTCCTCAAGGATATCCGTAAGAGATCTGCCGTTGGCATACATACCTTTTTCAAGTTTTATTGAATCATAAGTCATAATAAAAAGTCCTCCTTAAATGTTTTTATAAATATTGTTATTTGAATTTGAATTTTTTAAAGTGCCGCCGAAAAGTTGAGGCTTCATCGGCAGTATATCAGCCGCCTTTTTTTCAAGAGCGTTGATAAGCTCATCAAGCTGCCTGACGGAGAGATTTTCCGTAATATGTTCAAGTGTATCAGCGGTAAGTTCGGGAATAGCGACAGCTGAAAGAGCTTTGAGATTTTTAACGAGTGACTGACGGTAGATATCCCCGTCAGCAGCTTTTTGTTTGAGGGAGCGGAGCATATCAGCAAGCTCTCTCACCTCATCAGCGGTAAAGGATTGTTCTTCACCGGTAAAAAGTCTTTTTTCGATAGTCAAGGTATCATTTCCTTTCATGTCAAAATTTTTGATGACGCCGGCAGCTTTTTGAGCAGGAACGGCAACGAATGACCATTCATAAGCATCTGTAGGCTCATCAAGGATAGCAAAACATAATTTGTTTGAATAATACCTGCCTTTTGAGTGAGAGCAGGCAGAAATATCCTTTCCGCATATGGAGCAGATATGTTTTTTAACGGAGCAGCCGACACTGACTTCTTTTTTTATGCCGCTTTCAAGGGATATGATAAAGTCGGCTGAAACGGCTGATTCAGGGACATAGGCTCTTGCAAAAAGACGTTTGTAGGGCTTGTTGTCGGAAGTAACCTTGTTTGGGACAAATTCAGATTTGCATGAAAAAATTCGTGCAGTCTGATTTGAAGATTTGGGATCATGGTCGGTGATACCTGTTACACCGTTGAACAGTTCGGCAAGGGTATCAAGGGCATTGTCGGAAAATCTTTCAAAATCCCTGTCAATTTCATTGTCACAGAGGACAACCGAAAATGTATAGACATCATCTTTTGAAAGAGGATGACGGGTAAATTTGTTGATAAGTTCGAGTTCACCCTCACGGATATCATTATTGTTTGTCATTTAATCATTCCTTTCAAGTTTATTTTCTATCTGAAGTGCTTGAGCATTGAGCAGACGAGCTTTTGCAAGCTCGACTTCATCCTGAAGGTTGATATTATCCCAGACTATCTCAAATCCGGTATTTATAGCATTGAGCTTGAAAAAGGTGTCACATATCTTTGTGATAGAGGAGTCAAGTATGCGACGGTAATATTCAAGTTCACTTGTAAGGATATCAGCCTGTTGTGAAGACATTCTTTCTGTCGATGACCATGACAGACCGAGCAGGAAAGGCGGGATGGAGAGCTTTGCAATTATCTGTTCAAGGAGCTGTCTGACGGGGATATTGCTGTCAGGTATCTGATTGTCAGCCCCGATAACCTTTATGCTGACATCACCGACTGTAATAAAGTCCTTTGGTTGAGGGCTTTTCATAGCCTTGCTCCATTCCTCGGCAATGAGTCTCGCACGGTCTTTTGAGAAGGAGCGTTCATTTTCTGTAGGCTTGTATGAAACGGCAAAGCGGACATTTCCGACTCTGTCCCAGTTAGTGCCGATGGCATTGAATATTTTTAAAAGTGTGTCGGCGATAAAGGGTAAGCCCTTAAGGATAGAGGTGCCGTAGAGCTGTCCCGGTTCAGGCATAATGGAGCTGCATAAAATAAGAGAAGGGTACTTCACAGGTATCCTGTCACCGTTTTGAGCGACCGTACATATTTTGATATTGAGAGGATCACCGTCATATACAAGGTCAATATCATCAAGGGACGCATTGTAAAGAGCGGAGACATTTTTACATTGACGGTCGAGGACGATCTCCCCGACAGCAGTGCCGTATACTAAAAGCTGCTGCAGATAGCAGGAAAGGAAGCTGTGAATACCTGTTTCACAGGCATTTACACGGATACTTTTAAGAAAGCCGTTTACTTGTTCATCAATAATGGGAGAATCGGTTTTTATTTTGAAATCGCCCATAAGTCTTATAATTTTTGATATAGCTGCATCTATTATCGGAATGCTGTCTTTAAGCGATTTGTATAGAGAGCGTTCACAAACCGAGCGTGATGTTTTCAGAAAAGAAGAAAAATCATTTTGATAGCCGTCTGAAACGGCAGTTTGGATTTTGAAGTCAGAAGTTTTTTTATTTCGGAAATTAAAAAGAGCCAATTATATATCACCTCCGGTTAAAATTATCTGTCGGAAGCAAAAGCGAAAAATTCATCATCTTCCGAATCGTTGAGAATTGTGGTAACGAAGTAGCGTACATCGTCCATAGCATGGTCATTTTCCTTGACGGGAGAATCCTTTCCGCCTGTGTCCCAGCGATACAGACCGAATTCATGTATACAGTCTGTGCATGGGCGGCAGATTTTTATTTTCCCCTGTTTGAGAGCAGTGCTTGTTTGGCGAATACCGTCAATGACATTGTTTTTTGCGGGCTTTACATTGAATCTTCCGTGTCTTCGGATAACTTCAATGAAGCTTGCGGCTGACGGATCAACGACAATGTCGGATATTTCCCTGTCGGCAATAAGCTCGCACAATGCGGTATAATGCTCCTCATCGGTTCTTGAGAAGCCCTCACGGCGAGAGGAATAATAATATTCGTCGATTCTGTACCATGAATCACCGTAAAATCCCCAAAGACCGAATGAAGCGGGATTGACAGTACCGTAATCGCATGAAACGGCAAATTTGGAGAAGCAGCATTTTGGAACATCATAAAGCATATTTTCATCGGACATAAACGGATAGACAAGACCATCGGTAGCTACCCATTTGCCGAGTACAAAGCGGTCATAGAAGCTGCCTGAATAGAGATTTTTATATCGCTGACGTATCTTGTCGGACAAGGACGGATTATCGTCCATAGTGAAATGGAGATAATAGATATTTTTTTCTGAAGTTTTTTTGACCCATTCGGTGCAGAACCAGTGTTGAGGATATTCGGGATTGCAGTTGAACCAGAGCTTGGAGTTTTCGACAGAGCATCGTGCAAGAGCCTGTTCAACGAAGGAACGGGGCATAAGAGCGACCTCATCAAAAAGTACACCTGAAAGAGTCATGCCCTGAATAAGAGCTGCCGAGCTTTCATCACGCCCGCCAAAGAGATAGAAGGTATTTTTGATGTTGTCGAGGGATACCTCAAGGACATTGAGGGAAATTTTCTCGGTAACGGTAAAGCCTATATCACGAAGTGTGCGAACAAGAGGTACAGCGACATTTCTTTTAACAGATTTTATAGTTTTTCCGCATACAGCAAAGTTTGCATTGTTGAATGAAAACATAGCCCATGATATAAAAGAAACGCTCATGCAGAGAGTTTTACCGCTTCTGACCGCACCATCACAGATAATGCCGTCAAAGCTTGAAGTTTTTCTTGAAGGCGACCACCAGCTCAAAACATCAAGCTGTTTTTTTGAAAATGGTTTAAAGGTCATTCAGAGTCACCGCCGTCATCATTCTGTGAATTTTTGATACCGTTGAGAACAGCGTTGAAAAAATCGGAGGCTGAATTTTGTTGAGAGCGGTTCAGTGTTTCCAATTTTTCAAGAGCCTTGATGCGGTCAAAGAATTTTATTTCCATAGCCCCGTCTTTTGGACGCTTTATTTCAGCGACATTAAAGAGATTCATGGAAGATAGGTCTTCTTTTGAGGGACTGTCGGAAAAAAGAAGGCTGACAGCATCATTGAAGCTGCCGAAGGCGAGCCTTTCATAGCCGAAGGCAGCTTGTTGAGAGAGGAAGTTTAATTTGTTCTGACGGATAGAACTGATATAGTCGGTAATATCCTGACGGACGAGTAAAAGCTCGCCGTTTTTTTGAGGTTCTTCAAAGCCTGCAAGCATAGCAGCTTCAGCGGCATTGCCTGTGGATGAATAGAACACACAAAAAAGCTTTTCTTTTGTATTAAGATTTTTTTTCATTTATTAAAAACTCCTTTCAGCCATACTTCCGAAAACAAAAAAATTCGACCTTAAGAGGTCGAATTTCAGAAAAAATATTTATTTTTGCAAAAATATATGACAGGCAAACCTTTAAGGGAAGCCTGTCATAAAATAATTTTATAACTGCCAAAGATAATCGTAACCGTATTCAAAGTATGAGCCGAAGGCGATGCGGTTGAAATTACCGCTGATGCCGCCGAAGTTAGCGATCTCATCATTGATTATATCAGAGGTAAGAACTCTGAAAGGTACATACTGTTCCTTTGGTATATCAGCATTTCCGAGTATTCTCAAGGAATAATCCACCATACCGTAGGCTGTCCATTCATAGCTTTGAGCAACGAGCATTTCAAGAGAACCCCTTTGAGCTGCCGTAAATGCCTCATCGGAGCCTCCCGTGGAGATAACGGGGAGCTTTATAGCGAGCTGTTCAAGAGTATCAACTGTATCACTTATCATACTTTCGTCAAAGACTATTATATAATTGATATTTTTATTTTCCTTGATAGCCTTTTCGATACTGTCGGGAAGTTCCTTGTCCAATTCAGACGAAGATATATTGATGCCATGACAGTGACCTGTGACATCAGCGATATACCTGTCAAATTCATTTTTAAAACCGTTTGCAACAGTATTGGACTGTACGGAATCAGTGCAGTTTATTGCAAGAGCCTCCAGCTTTCCGTCAGTTTTGGTGATAGCCCAGTCTGCAAGAGTCCGACCAATGACATCATAGTCAACAGGCATGGTATAATCAGCGAAGTGATCATTTTGACCTGATGTTATGCAGCCTGCTGATACTACCTCAATGCCGTTGGCTTGGGCATATTCTATATTGGTAGAGAATTTATCCTTGTTTATATTACCGAAAAGGATGACAATATCGGACTTGTCATTAACAGCCGTATTAAGAGCCTTATTTATTGAATCCTCCGTACCGTCAGTTTTTGCGACAACGATTTTTGCAAATTTAACTGCTTCGGCGGCGACCTTGAACTGTTCAACAACGAGCTTTGTATAGGTAAGATTAAGATTATCACATATAAGAGTGACGGTCTTATTTTGTGCAATTGAACGGGCATCTATAGCATCAGCCTTTGAATTAAATTCAGGCATTTTCTGATAAGAAGAAATATAGGATTTCATTTGAGCGATCTGTGATGAAGATATCGGACTTCTTGGAGCCTGACTTTTCTGACTTTGCTCCTGGGAGCTTTCCTGTACTTCGGAAGCGACTGAAGCGACAGAAGGAGCAGAGGACTCATCCGCTTGAACAGATGCTTCCGAATTTTGATCATCACCGCAGGCAGACAAAGATAAGACCGATAAAACAACAGCAGACAAAATGATCGCCGAGATAGATTTTTTCATAAGATCCTCCAAAATAAACACACTAAAAAAATTGAATGTTACCATTTTCCTATTATCCAACATTTTTAATTATACTTTTGAAATCGAAGATTGTCAACAAGTATTTTTGACGTATTTACCAAAACAAAGGACAATTTTTTTGATAGTTTAACGAATGGATTTTTATAAATTGCCTATAATTATAAAGAGAATAAAAAATGATCGAAGGATGGTATATATGCAGTCAAGGACAGATCTGGCGATAGAAAATACAGAAACGGAAGGATGCTTAAAAGGTATCGAAAAAGAGGAGATACAAGAGGGAGATCTGAAGATAACAAGGATATCCGTGACAGATAAGGAAACGGCAGATATAATAGGTAAGCCTGTCGGAAAATATATAACAATAGAATGCCTGCCGATAACGGATAATGTAGGAGACCTTAAAAAAGAGACGGAAATAATAGGAACAGAGATAAAGAATTTCGTGCCATATGAAGGTGAGATATTGGTGGCAGGATTGGGGAATAAAGAGATAACGCCTGATGCATTGGGTGTGAGGAGTATGGAATATATTCTGGCAACAAGGCATATAAAAGGAGAATTTTCAAGGATAGCGGGCTTGGACAGATTAAGGGGAGTTTCAGTGATAACAACGGGAGTCATGGGACAAACAGGCATAGAAACAGGTGAGATAATAGGAAGTATCGTGAAGGAAATAAAGCCTGATGTACTGATAGCGGTAGATGCACTTGCGGCGAAAGAGATATCAAGATTAGGCTGTACAGTGCAGATAAGTAATACAGGCATAAATCCGGGATCAGGTGTGGGAAACAGAAGAAAGGGCATCAATCAAAAGAATATAGGTATACCTGTAATAGCGGTAGGGATACCGACAGTAGTTGATCTTATGACCTTGATATATGATAAAAGCGAGAGTATGATAGTGACACCGAGAGAAATAGACCTTTTGATAGAGAGAGGTGCAAGGCTTATCGGAATGGCAATAAACTGTGCATTGCAGGGCGAGTATGATTATGATACGCTTTGGGAATTGGTATCATAAATAATTTTTCCTTTGCATAAAAATTGATTAAAGTCAATTTCAGCGGGGGGAAAAGCATTGAGAAGTAATAAAAATAAGACAGAAAATATTTTAATGATATTAATGTCAATAGTGCTTACGGCAGCGGGGATATGCTGTATGACGGTGAAATTATCCGTAATGAATGTCAAGCCCGGATTTGATATATTGGCAGCAGAGATGGCATTTCCGACAGGTGATACGGAGTATGGAAATTCAGAAGTGACAGTTTCGGAAACACCCTCTGAAACAAGCACTCCCGAAAAGAGTGCAGTAGCCGCCGACAGCTCGGAAATATCCTCAAAGCCTGAAAGCAGTACGGTAAATTCCAAAAAGGAAGAAAAGAAAAACGAAAATTCCGAAGATTTTGAAGCATCGGAAGCGACCGAAAAGGAAATTGAAGAATACAATAAAAAGCATGACGGAGAAGAACAATATCCCGTGTATGAATTTACAATAACAGAGGGAAATGAAAGCTATAAAAGCGTGCAGATAAAGAACACGTCTTCAACGGATATAGATATAAAAAAGGAATTGGAAAGTAAGTTGGGTTTTGAGATGGAAAAGACAGATGAACCGCAGGTACTGATATATCACACGCATACATCGGAAAGTTTTTTGCAGTATGATACAGGATATTTTTATGAGAGCTTCTATCCGAGAACAACTGATACTTCACAGAATATATGTGCAGTAGGCGAAGAAATTGCCAAGCAGCTCAATAAAGCAGGGATAAATACGATACATGATACAACGCTGCATGATTATCCGAGCTATAACGGGGCATATGACAGGAGCTATGAAACGGTTAGCAAGTATATAGAGAAATATCCATCAATAAAGGTGACATTGGATATACACCGTGACGGCATAGGAACAGATACGCAAAAAACAAAGCCTGTATTTACGGTCAACGGAAAAAAAGCCGCACAGATAATGATACTTTCGGGATATAATTATGATGATTCGGAGGAGTTCAGGGATTGGGAATATAATTTGAGGTTTGCACTGCAGATACAGAAAAAAGCAGGTGAGATGTATCCGAATATGGTAAGACCGCTGAATTTTTCGGATTTCATGTATAACATGAATATAAATACAGGCTCGCTTCTGATAGAAATGGGAGCGGAGTCGAATACTATCGAGGAAGTAAGATATTCGGGATATCTTCTTGGAAAGGTGTTGGCAGAGGTATTGAAAAAATAAAAATCCGTCAAAATAGTAGTGTATTTTTTGAATGGATTTGGTATAATGAAAATATTAAATAAAAGACGGAGTGAAATCATATGAAAAGAATAAAAAGGATATTGGCATTATTAACAGCAATAAGTATGCTGAATATAGGAAGTATTGTATATGCAGAGGGCGAGGACGATGATGAATACTATGATGATGAATATTACAGTGAAGAATACGAGGATGATGAAGGATATTATGACGAAGACGAAGAAGAAGATGATGATGATGAAGGCTATGAAGAAAACAGCGATGAAGAATACATAGAGGAAAGCTATGATGAAGACGAGGAAAGCTCTGAATATGAGGAAGAAGAAAGTTCGGAATATGAGGAAGAAACAGTTTCCGAGATAAGCATCGAGGAATCATCAGAGCCTATAATAAATAATGATCCGTTGCAGTGGCAAAAGAATATAGATACAATAATTCCGGCAGACATAAGCAATTATATTTCCCCCATTTCAGATTCAAAAAACGAAACAAAAAATCAGATTGAAACATCAGCTTCCGAAGAAAGCAAGGTCGAAGAACTCGTTGAAGAAAAAGTTTTGAATATAGCTGACTTTGCCAAAAAAGAAGATGATAACATCAGTTTTATAACGGGAGTAGTTCTGTGGATATTCGTTTTATTTTTAGCGGCATTTTTATTTATAATATTCGCCAACACAAAAAGTATCGGAAATATTCCAAGAAAACGCTATTATAAATCTCCAAGGAAGATAACCAAAAGACATATAAGGTGACATACTCCACCACCTACGCTTTGCTTATAGGCGGGGGCTTCTCGCTCAAGTGCTGTAACGATATGCTGTCTACATCCTGCAAAAATTCTTTTTCTTTTTTCAGCAGTGTCAGGTCATTGGCACATTTTGTATAGCCA
>CACXGJ010000154.1 GCA_902767125.1 uncultured Ruminococcus sp.
ACCGTCAGAATCACCGTAAATCCTGTAATTTCTTACTCTGTGACCATTTGAAGTAAAGGTGTATGGCAGAGTTTGAGATTCAAGCTCGGCACGATTTTGTCCTGAACCGCCCGACATAATGATATATTTTAGAAAATTATTTCTTCTCATATTCAAATCTCCCATTCATGCCATCTGTCAGAGACCGAATTGTAAATAAAAATTCTCCCCGTATCATCAGCAAATGCAATATCACCCGACTGAAACGGAAATACATCGACATTGTAAGTGTTTACACATACTGTACGGGTAAGTACAGTATTAAGCTTGTCAACGTCAACACCCAACAAATGAAGATTTTCGGTGTATTTGTCAAACTGTATACTGCCAAGTTCGGGCATATTGTCATTGTCAAACAACATATTTAACATAATCTTTTTCATTGTTTAAAAAACTCCTTTTTTTAATATTGGGATGATCTCTGTAAAAAGATCATTTCACCTATACTCCAAAAATTTAAAGGAATTACACCTCAAAAGGTCGAAAAAATTTTTTTAAAGGTCACACGATCAAATGTCATTTGAGCATAAAAATTCCCCTTTAGCCTGACTTTCATCATGGATATTGCTCCATATGGTCATCCGACTAAAGGGGATTGTTTGATTTTTATTTATAAATTATTTGTAGAGAGGGAATTTGTCGCAGATATCATTTACACCATTGCGGATAATCTCTTTGCTGTTCTCAAAATCATTGAGTGCAAGAGTTATATATTCAGCGATCTTGTCCATTTCCTCAACACCAAAGCCTCTTGTAGTAACTGCGGGTGTGCCGAGACGAACACCGCTTGTTACAAACGGACTTCTCTGTTCATTCGGTACTGTATTCTTATTTGCAGTTATCTGAACTTCATCAAGACGATGCTCAAGCTCTTTACCGGTAACTTCACTTTCTGTAAGGTCAAGCAGCATTACATGATTATCCGTACCGCCTGAAACAAGCTTATTGCCTCTTTTGATAAGTCCGTCTGCAAGTGCCTGTGCATTCTTCACGATATTTTCGCCATAGGTCTTAAATTCAGGCTTGAGAGCCTCTCCAAGACATACTGCCTTTGCAGCGATTATGTGCATAAGCGGACCTCCTTGAGTTCCGGGAAATACTGCACTGTTTATCTTCTTTGCATACTCCTCACCGCAAAGGATAAGTCCTCCACGGGGACCTCGGAGAGTCTTGTGAGTTGTAGTTGTAACAAAATGTGCATGGGGTACGGGATTGGGGTGAACACCTGCCGCTACAAGTCCTGCAATGTGTGCCATGTCTACCATGAGATATGCACCGCAGGCATCAGCAATTTCCCTGAATCTCTTGAAATCAATTATTCTGGGATATGCACTTGCACCGCATACTATCATTTTGGGCTTGTGCTGCATTGCAAGCTCATATACCTTGTCATAGTCTATCCTGTGAGTGACAGGATCTACACCGTATGAAATGAAATTGAAATACTTGCCTGAAATATTCACAGGTGAGCCGTGAGTCAGATGACCGCCCTCTGAGAGTGTCATACCCATTACAGTGTCACCGGGCTGGAGCATTGCAAAATATACTGCCGTATTAGCTTGAGCACCCGAATGGGGCTGTACATTAGCGAACTCCGCACCGAACAGCTCACACGCTCTTTTTCTTGCAATATCCTCGACAACATCAACATACTGACAGCCGCCGTAATATCTTTTTCCGGGATAGCCCTCTGCATACTTGTTTGTAAGAACACTGCCCATAGCAGCCATTACAGCAGGAGAAACGATATTTTCGGAAGCGATAAGCTCAATATTTCTCTGCTGTCTTGAAAGCTCATCGTTCATTGCATCGGCAACGTCCTTGTCATATTTGCCGACAAAGCCTATTGTATCCATCAAATCATTGTACATTGGAAAAACCTCCACATATTTATTCTCATATATTATACACTATATTCCCTCATAAATCAACATTTTTCGGATCACCGAAAAAAAAGACCGTACACCCGAATTGATACGGGCATATCGGTCTGTAAGAGGGTATTATTTTTTATCAGCCTGCCGCTGTAAAGCTCG
>CACXGJ010000155.1 GCA_902767125.1 uncultured Ruminococcus sp.
AGAGTTTTTCTTCTCATGTGATCCATGATTCTTCCTGGAGTACCGATGACGATATTGGCGTGTTTGAGACGGGTAATTTGCCTGTCCATAGCCGCACCGCCGTATACTTCGACAGGTTTTACACCGCCCGAATACTTTGTGAGCCTTTTTATTTCCTCACTGCACTGAACGGCTAATTCCCTTGTAGGACACATGATAAGCACCTGTACAGAGTTTTTTTCTTCATGGTGTACGTTTATTTTTTCAACAGCAGGTATTGCAAAAGCCATAGTTTTTCCTGTACCCGTCTGTGAACGACCTATCACATCAAACCCCTGTCTTATCAGAGGTATAGATTTTGATTGTATTTCGGTAGGCTGTTGAAAGCCCATTTCTTCGATGGCACGGAGTATTTTTGAGTCAAGTCCCATCGTTTCAAAAGTATTTATGATATCCATTTTTTTCCTCTTTCTTTAAAAAATCCTATTTTCTTTATAACCGTATAATTTTATCAGATAATCTATGAAATGTCAAATTTTTTATCGACCACAATATCTTGTGTTTTTGGTGTGCGAAAGTACAAGATATTGTGTTTTTTGTCAAAAGTGACCGTTAAATTAGCTATTTAAAGTGATAATAATTATTACTTTTTGTTTATATAAACGATTATTTTGCAAGTATTTTTTTTAATGTTGACAAATAAATCAAACGGATATATTATTAATTCATAAAGAAAGTAATGAGAGGGGTTTATAGAATAAATGTTTAAGAGAATGGAAAATCCCGAAGCGTGGGACGGCTTTGAAGGCAGGATGTGGAAACAGGAGATAAATGTAAGAGATTTCATACAAAAGAATTATACCCAGTATAATGGTGATGAAAACTTCCTTGAAGGTCCGACTGATGCTACAAATAAACTCTGGGATATGGTTCAAAGACTCCAGAAGGCTGAAAGAGCCAAGGGCGGTGTTCTTGACATGGAAACAAAAGTAGTTTCAGGTCTGACAGCCTATGGAGCAGGATATATTTTCCCTGATGAGCCTGAATTGGAAAAGATAGTCGGCTTGCAGACCGATCTGCCTTTGAAAAGGGCATTCATGCCTTTCGGAGGTATAAAGATGGCTGAACAGGCGTGTGAAACAAACGGCTATACTCCGGACCCCGAACTTCACAGGATATTTACGGAATATGTGACTACACATAATCAGGGAGTTTTTGATGCATATACTCCCGAAATGAAGTCAGCAAGACATAATAAGATAATAACAGGACTGCCCGATACATATGGTCGTGGAAGAATAGTAGGAGATTACAGACGAGTTGCATTGTACGGAATAGACAATCTTATTTATTATAAGAAGCAGGATCTTGCAAACTGCGGTGACGGAACAATGACGGATGATGTGATAAGACTGCGTGAGGAGCTTGCAAAGCAGATACGTGCATTGCAGGGTATGAAGGAGATGGCAAAGATATACGGCTGTGATATCTCAAAGCCTGCGAAGAATGCCCGTGAAGCAGTGCAGTGGCTGTACTTCGGTTATCTTGCGGCAATCAAGACACAGAACGGAGCCGCAATGAGTGTAGGCAGAGTTTCGACCTTCCTTGACATTTATATAAACAGAGATTTACAGAACGGTGTAATGACCGAAGCAGAGGCTCAAGAGCTTATTGATCATTTTGTTATGAAGTGCAGGATGGTAAAATTTGCCCGTATACCGTCATATAATCAGCTTTTCTCCGGTGATCCCGTGTGGGCGACACTCGAGGTTGCAGGAATAGGCGTTGACGGACGTTCAATGGTGACTAAAAACGATTTCCGTTTTCTTCATACGCTGGAAAATATGGGACCTTCTCCCGAGCCGAATCTTACAGTTTTGTATTCATCCGCACTTCCCGAAGCATTCAAGAAATATGCAGCGAAGATATCTATAAATACAAGCTCGGTGCAGTATGAAAATGATGATGTGATGAAGCCCGTGTGGGGGGATGACTATTCGATATGCTGCTGTGTATCGGCTACACAGACGGGAAAAGAGATGCAGTTTTTCGGAGCAAGGGCAAATCTTGCAAAATGTCTGCTTTATGCAATTAACGGTGGTGTTGATGCTAAAAACCGTGAACAGGTCGCACCGGCATACAGTCCGATAAAATCAGAGATACTCGATTATAACGAAGTTATTGAAAAGTATGAAAAAATGATGGATTGGCTTGCGGGATTGTATGTGAATACGCTGAATCTCATTCAGTATATGCACGATAAATATTATTATGAAGCGGCTGAAATGGCTTTGATAGACACAGATGTAAGGAGAACATTTGCAACGGGAATAGCAGGATTTTCTCATGTAGTAGACTCCTTGAGTGCGATAAAATATGCTATTGTAAAGCCGATAAGAGATGATGCGGGGATAACGGTGGATTTTTCGACAAAGGGTGATTTTCCGAGATACGGAAATGATGATGACCGTGCAGATGATATTGCACTGTGGCTGTTGAAGACGTTCCTCGAAAAGATAAAGAAGCATCATACATACAGAAATTCCGAGCCTACAACGTCTATTCTGACAATTACATCAAATGTGGTATACGGCAAGGCAACATCGAATATGCCTGACGGAAGACGTGCGGGAACACCGCTTGCACCGGGAGCAAATCCAAGCTACGGTGCAGAAAAGAACGGCTTGCTTGCATCACTTAATTCCGTTGCGAAATTGCCTTATCATTGGGCATTGGACGGTATCTCAAATACCCAGACGATAAGCCCTGACGCACTCGGACATGATGAGCAGGAGAGGATAAATAATCTGGTTCAGGTAATGGACGGATACTTCGACCAGGGAGCTCATCATCTCAATGTAAATGTATTCGGTACAGAAAAGCTCATTGATGCTATGGAGCATCCCGAAAAGGAAGAATATGCAAACTTTACTATCCGTGTATCAGGTTACGCTGTTAAGTTCATCGACCTTACAAGAGAACAGCAGATGGATGTAATTTCCCGTACCTGTCATAAGACTCTTTAAATTCAGTTACAAATGAGGAGTGAGGAGTGAGAAACGATTTTCACTTTTTGCTCCTCGCTTATTTTTTTGAAAGGGGTTATTTTGTAAATGGTAAAAGGTTATGTAAATTCGCTTGAGACGTTCGGGCTTGTAGACGGTCCCGGAGTGAGATTTGTAGTATTTTTGCAAGGCTGTAAATTGAGGTGCAAATTTTGTCACAATCCTGAAACATGGAGTATGTCGGGCGGTGAGGAGTGGACAGCCGAGGATTTGTTTAACCATGTGAGGAGATACAAGACATATTGGAGGGATAACGGAGGCATTACAGTAAGCGGAGGAGAGCCGTTGTTGCAGATGGAATTTGTAACGGAGTTGTTTAAGCTGGCTAAAAAGGAAAATATCCATACAGCTATTGATACGGCAGGTCAGCCGTTTTCGGAGGAAGCAGATTATCTTGACAGATTCAGGGAATTGATGGAGGTCACTGATTTAGTCATACTTGATATAAAAGAGTGGGGAAGCGAAAGGCATAGGGAGCTGACAGGCTTTGGGAATGAAAATATCATTGCACTTGCAAAATGGCTTTCGGATAATGGCATAAAAATGTGGATAAGACACGTTCTTGTACCGAGTGTTACGGATGATAAAGATTCTCTCAAGGAAATGCACAGATTCATTTCCGCTCTTAAGACTGTGGAGAGGGTGGAGATACTGCCGTATCATACATTGGGACTTGTGAAATGGCAGAAATTAGGCATACCGTATTTGCTCGAAGGAGTTCCTGTTCCGAGTGACGAGCAGATAAAAACTGCTGAAGATATTCTGATAAACGGAAAGTAAAAAAAGTGCCGTCACAGTATTGTGTCGGCACTTTTTGGATTATTTGTAGAAATCCTTTACAGCTTTTTCAAAATCGGCTTTACGCTGGATATTTTTCATATCACTGGAGCTGTCGGTATATAATACCAAATATTTTTCGTTTTTGGAGAGTGTTGCAGGATAAGCAATATTTCCGTCAAGCTCACTGTCCTTGCCGAAGACATAGAATTCACCGTTAGCCTTGACTTCACCGATAACTCTCTTGCCCTCGTCATTGAGGTTGTCAGGCTCATATTCATACAGCTCAACGAATACCGTAGAGTTATTGACGAGGAAATTATATCTGTCACCGTTCTTTGCACCGATGACAGCAGACATCATATCGGTAGCTTCTGCTTTTGACGGGATGTAGTCAAGTGCCGTCAGATATTTTTCCAAGCCCTCAAGATTATCCTTGTAGTCGCTTGATTTTATATTTTCCTGATCGGGAGCATCATCAGTGGATAATTTTTCGAGCTTTGAGCCTGATCCCATACAGCCTGTCAGTGATGCGGCTGTGAATATTCCCAGTATTGCGATAAGTATTTTTTTCATTACAAACTTTCCCTTTCAATTTTTTTCAAAAGTTATTATAACCTATTTTATTCCTTAATTCAAGACCCTGTGATATAATAATATTGCAAAAGGAGATGAGATTTTGAGATGATAGAGCGTATTTTGTCGATAATATTTCCAAATAGGTGTCCATATTGCGATAGGATAATAAAATTCGGTCTGACGGAGTGTGAGGAATGTTTTGATGAGCTTGATAAGACTCCGAGCATATCGCATACAGATGCAGGTATAACGTGTATTTCGGCATTTCGTTATGATTCAAGGGTAAGACGGTCTATTTTGAATTACAAGTTCAAGGGGGTTTCGTTTAATGCAAAAAGCTATGCCAAAGCCCTGTGCAGTGCAATAGAGGCTTTAGGGATAGAAGATGATTTTGATATCATAACATTTGTGCCGCTCACAAAACGCAGGGAAAATGAAAGAGGGTTCAATCAGTCAAGGAAGGTTGCGGAAATGGTCGGCGAATATTTCGGTAAGCCATGCAGTGCTTTGCTGGAGAAGACAAGGAACAATAAAAATCAGCATGACCTGAATTTACAGCAAAGGCGTGAGAATGTGAAGGGGGTGTATGGTATATGTAAGAAAGCGGATGTCGGTGGAATGAGAATTTTATTGATAGATGACATTGTAACGACAGGCAATACAATGGCAGAATGCTGTAATGTATTGAGGACTGGTGGAGCTGAAAACATTATTTGTATGTCGGTTGCGACAGCGGTGCAGGATAAATGAGAAATATAGGTGTATTCAGTATCTTTCGATAATGGGATTTATACCGCCTTTTTTTGACGGCTTTGAGTCAATGTATTTTATAGCCTCTCCACAGCCTTTTATGACACAGCTTTCGGGTTGAGCGGCGGTATTTACCTTAAGTCCCGTTTGTTCATGTATGAGATCGGCGATACCCGTCAGATTGGCAGTACCGCCTGTGAGAGTCAGTCCGTCGGTATATATGTCAGCCAAAAGTTCAGGGGGAGTTTCGACTAATATGTCCTGTATCTGTGAGATTATCAGATCAGCAGTTTTTCGTAGAGGTGCAACAAGCTCCTCCGCATCAATGTCAACTTTTATTGGGAGACCTGTGACAAGGCATTTTCCTTTTATCGGATAAGTACCGGGAACAGAGCCTGATATAACGCTTCCTGCTTGTATCTTGGCATTTTCTGCAGTACGCCTGCCTATGAGCATATTGTAGGTTTTTTTGATGTATTTTATGATATCCTCATCCATAGAGTTCCCTGCATTTCTGGCAGACCTTGAAACAGAGATACCTCCAAGTGATATTACAGCTATTTGAGTTGTACCTCCGCCAATGTTTACTATAAGAGAGCCGTGAGGGCTGCTTATATCCGTTCCTGCCCCCATAGCCGCTGCAACAGGTTCTTCTATGATACATACCTTTCGTATGCCTGAACTGCTTATGAGATTTACGAGAGCTGCCTTTTCGACCTCGGTTATTCCCTTTGGTACGCATATAACAGCTTTTGGCATTCCTATTGATGATCTTGTGACTCTTTTCAGGAAGGTCTTGAGCATAGCCTCGACCATTGCAAAATCAGAGATGACACCGCCTGTTATAGGATAAGCGGCAATTTTCCTGTCGGGAGTTCTTCCGAGCATTTGATAGGCTTCTTTTCCGACAGCAATGACAGTTTCCTCGTCAACGTTGACCGTTATGACTGACGGTTCATCGACCTGTATTCCTTTATTTTCAACGAAGATTCTTGTATTTGATGATCCGAGATCAATCGCTAAATCAGACTGCATAGATATGTTTCCTCCAATTTTTTTATTCCGTGTCATCATTGAGAAAGCTCTTTAATGCGGAATAACGCAGAGCTTTCCTGTTATTTTCGATCATACTCTGCATAGTGGATATTTCACCTATGAGAATGAGTATTTTTTTAGCCCTTGTGACAGCGGTATACAGAAGATTCCTGTAACAAAGGGGATATGGAACAGCATATACAGGGATAATAACGGCGTTAAATTCATTGCCCTGACTTTTATGAACGGTAGTTGCATAGGCCAGTTCAAGATTATTGAGAAGCTCAAAATCATATTCTGCTGTTTTGTCATCAAATCGTACAGAGACGATTTTTTCCTTTTGATCTATTTTTGTTATTGTGCCTATGTCACCGTTGAATATGCCAAGACCGTCAGTACCGTCAGGCTTTTCCCATAGGATGTCATAGTTATTTTTTATCTGCATGACCTTATCGCCCTTGTAGAAGGTGTAATTTCCCGATGTAACGCCCTTGGAGATGTTTACCTGTGGATTGAGGACACTTTGGAGCTTTGTGTTTATCTGAACTGCTCCAAGATCACCTTTTCTTGAGGGGCATAATACCTGTATATCGTCAAGAGGTGAAAAGCCGTAAGTATTGGGAAGTCTTGAGGAGCATAGCTCGGATATTTTTGATGAAATGACCTCCGGATCGGAATATGACATGAAGAAGAAGTCGTTGTCGGTTCGGGTTATTTCGGGAAAATCTCCTTTGACGATCTTATGAGCATTTGTAACGATAAGACTTTGCAGGGATTGTCTGAAGATTTCGGTAAGCTGTACCACAGGTATTTTTTTTGATGCAATGAGATCACCGAGTACATTTCCTGCCCCGACTGACGGAAGCTGGTCACTGTCCCCGACCATTATAAGTCTGCATCCGAATGACAAGGCTCTCATAACGCCCTCAAATAAAAGAGAATCGACCATTGAAAGCTCGTCTATAATAAGAGCATCACATTCGAGTAAATTTCTTTCATTTCGCTTGAAGCTGGGATGATGATTGCTGTCCCATTCGACCTCAAGAAGTCTGTGGAGAGTTTTTGCTTCTTCGCCTGTTACCTCGGACATTCTTTGTGCAGCCCTGCCTGTTGGAGCAGCCAGAATGACCTTCAGACCGCATTGCTTGTATAATTCTATCAAAGCATTGAGAGTAGTTGTTTTGCCTGTTCCGGGACCGCCTGTAAGTATAAGCACTCCTCCGTTGAGAGCCTTGACGATAGCCTCTTTCTGCAATTCGGCATATTGTATGGTTTGTTTTTTCTGAAAATTTTCAAGAGCTTTTTCTGCTCCCTTGATTTTTTTTGGAGGAAGTTCAAGCATTACTTTGAGCTTTTGAGCGGCATAGCTTTCACTTTTGAAATATACAGGCAAAAACAGAAATTCTGTCCCGTCAATGTCATGTGAAATGATGCTGCCGTCCTTTATCATTATCTCACAAATATTTAAGATGATTTCAATATCGAGCTTAAGGAATGTTGAGGCTATAGAAGTAACTTTATTTTTGGGAAGACAGGTGTGACCGTTTTTTGTATTTTCGGAGAGTATATGTAATATTCCTGCACGGATTCTGTATTCGTTGTCGGGAGATTTTTGCAGCTTGGCGGCAATGTTATCTGCACGTGCAAATTCTACTCCTATGTCATCGCTGCACAGTACATATGGATTTTCTTTTATTGTATCGACAGCATCCTTGCCATATATCTTCCATATTCTGACTGATTCGTTTATGGATATCGGATAGCCGCCCAATTCGACCATGACCTCACGCATTCCGAAGGTATTTTTTATATCCTCGGATAATTCAGCCGCCTTTTCCTTTGAGATGCCTCTTATTTTAGCGAGCTTTTCGGGATGATCCTTTATAACTTCAAGAGATTTTTCACCGAAGGTATCTACAATTTTCTTTGCAGTAGCCCTTCCGATGCCCTTGACATTGCCTGACGAGAGATATTTCAGTATATTTTCCTTTGTGGAGGGCATTGACTGTTCATAGCAGTCAAAAGCGAACTGTTCACCGTAGTTTGGATGGACCTTCCAGTTTCCGATGAGCTTGAGTTCATCACCGACTTCAATGCTTGTTATGAGACCGACAGCGGTAGTGATATAATCATCACTTTCGATGGTCATAACAGTATATCCGTTTGTGGGATTCCTGTAAATTATATCTTCAACAGTTCCGCAAAGCTCCAATAATTCGTTTTTTTCTTCCACTTATGCA
>CACXGJ010000156.1 GCA_902767125.1 uncultured Ruminococcus sp.
CGGAACAAGTATCGGTGCTAATATTGCAGAAGCTGAATGCGGTATAAGCAAAAAGGATTTTTTGTCAAAAATATATATTGCCTTGAAAGAATGTATTTGTCGATGAAATCGGATTGTGATGAGTTAAGAAAAATGCTTTCTGCTACTACAAAAACTACATCGGAAAACTTATAGTTTATCATATCATGTAAAGCTCCACTCTTCACTCTCCACTCTCCACACTTTTCAGAAAGGTTTGAATGACCATGTTTTCAAAAATATTGATAGCCAATCGTGGCGAAATAGCTGTAAGAATAATAAGAGCCTGTCGGGAAATGGGAATTTCAACAGTTGCGGTTTATTCTCAAGCAGATAAAAATGCACTTCATGTAAGCATGGCTGATGAAAGCTACTGCATCGGTGAGGCTCAAGTGGCAGACAGCTATCTCAATATGGCGGCAATACTCGAAGTGGCCGTTGTATCGGGGGCTCAAGCGATACACCCCGGTTACGGACTTCTCTCGGAAAATGCAAAGTTTGTTTCACTTTGCGAAAGGTGCAATATAGAATTTATAGGTCCTTCATCGGCAATGATAGAAAAGCTCGGTGACAAGGATGAGGCAAGAAAAACCATGCGTAATGCAGGTGTTCCCGTAACTCCGGGCAGCGATGTGATAGATGATATAGACGAGGCACGACAAAAGGCTGTTGAGATAGGCTTCCCTCTGCTTGTGAAAGCCCGCTCCGGCGGCGGCGGAAGGGGCATAAGGCGTGTCGACAGGATAGAGGACTTTGACAATGCTTTCCTTTCGGCAAAGGCTGAAGCTCAAAGTGCTTTCGGTGACGGAGCAGTCTATATGGAAAGATTCCTCTCGCCCGTAAAGCATATCGAAATGCAGCTTTTATGCGATAAATACGGCAATGTTGTATGCCTTGGCGAAAGAGAATGTTCTGTTCAGCGTAAAAATCAGAAGCTCATCGAGGAAAGTCCTTCACCGGCAATTACCCCCGAAATAAGAAAGAAAATGATGGAAGCCGCTGTAAAAGCAGCAAAGGCAGTCAATTATGAAAATGCGGGTACAGTGGAATTTCTTCTCGACAAGGACAAGAACTTCTACTTCATGGAGATGAACACAAGATTGCAGGTCGAGCATCCTGTAACTGAAATGGTAACAGGTCTTGACATAGTACAGTGGCAGATAAGGATTGCATCAGGCTCAAAGCTCACTGTTACACAGGATAAGGTATTCATGCACGGAAATGCAATAGAATGTCGTATAAATGCCGAAGACCCTGACAATGACTTCAGACCGGGCTGTGGCAGGATCAATTTTATCCATGTTCCGGGAGGTCCTTGTGTAAGGTTTGATACAGCTATATATCAGGATTATTCCATCCCTCCGTATTATGATTCAATGATAGGAAAGCTCATTGTTCAGGCTCGTTCACGTGAGCTTGCCATCAGAAAAATGAAAATGGCTTTAAGCGAGCTTACTATAAACGGCATAAAGCATAATCGTGACTTACATATAGATATACTTTCCGATACTGCATTTGTGTCAGGCACTTATACAACAGGCTTTATGGCTGAACGTCAGGAAAAAAATAAAAAATAATTGTGCATTAAAAAGGGGTGTATATTTTGAATAAGGATATATTTAATTTTCTGAAGCCCAAGAATGAACTTGAAGGTCATGGGGAGTCACAGGAAAATAAGCCTTATATACCTGACGAATTATGGGTGAAATGTCCTGTATGCAAAAATGTTATGCTTTCGGCTGATTTGGAGGAAAATTACAAGGTATGCCTCAAATGCGGATATCATTTCAGGATACCTGCAAGACAGCGTATTGAAATGACCGTTGACAAGGGGACTTTTCAGGAATTTGATGCTGATATGATGTCGAATAATATCATAGATTTCCCCGAATATTCCAGAAAGCTCAAAAATGCCAAGATAAACAGCGGTGAAAATGAATCCGTCATAACAGGTCTTTGCGAGATAGGCGGTCAGAAGACAGTTATAGCTGTAATGAACTCACAATTCATGATGGGTTCAATGGGTACTGTCACGGGTGAAAAAATCACAAGGGCTTTTGAATATGCAACAAAGCATATACTGCCCGTTGTCATATTCACCGTATCGGGCGGGGCAAGAATGCAGGAGGGCATACTCTCTCTTATGCAGATGGCTAAAACAAGCGGTGCGGTGAAGCTCCACAGCGACAAGGGACTTTTATATATAACTGTACTTACCGACCCGACAACAGGCGGTGTTACAGCGAGCTTTGGGATGGAGGGCGATATAATCATCTCCGAGCCTCATGCACTGATAGGCTTTGCGGGACCGAGAGTCATCGAACAGACTATTCGTCAGAAGCTCCCGAAGGATTTTCAGTCGGCGGAGTTCCTGCTTGAAAAGGGCTTTGTTGATGCTGTTGTAAACAGAAAGGATATGAAGAATACTCTTTCAAAGCTCCTGAAATTACATACTGAAAGTGAGGTCGTTGACATTGAGTGCTTATGATTGCGTGATGTCTGCAAGGGCAAATGACAGACCTACTGCAATAGACTATATAACAAGAATATTCGGCGACAGCTTCTTTGAGCTTCACGGTGACAGGAGATTTGCAGATGACAAGGCAGTAATAGGCGGTATAGCCGAACTCAACGGAAAGCCTGTAACTGTCATTGCTCTCGAAAAGGGCAGGAATCTCAAGGAGAGAATGGACAGAAATTTCGGCTCGGCTCACCCCGAAGGCTACCGAAAGGCTTTACGCCTTATGAAACAGGCTGAAAAATTCCATAGACCTGTAATATGCTTTGTCGATACATCGGGTGCATATTGTGGAATAGGTGCAGAGGAACGTGGACAGGGACAAGCTATTGCCGAAAACCTTATGGAAATGATGACATTGAAAACTCCCATTCTCTCGATATTCATCGGAGAGGGCGGAAGCGGAGGTGCATTGGCACTTGCAGTTGCAGATGAAGTATGGATGCTTGAAAATGCCATATATTCGGTAATATCCCCCGAAGGCTGTGCAAGTATCCTTTGGAAAGATGCCAGCCGTACAGCAGA
>CACXGJ010000157.1 GCA_902767125.1 uncultured Ruminococcus sp.
AGGATCAAATCGTAATTTTCAGGCGAGGTATCTGTATCCCTGAAAAAGGACGCTATGGTATCCGCCGCAGCAGGTGCTGTTGTCAAGTGTTTTACTAAAAAAACTTGTTTTGATTCCAAGAAAGAATTATAATCAAAAATTATGTATATTTATTTGTAACTTTTTATATTTATTCGTCATTTTAGCACGATTTTGCTTGTATAGTGTAAATCTGACAACAGGATTCAACGGACATCGTTGAAAAGTTCAGGTTTTAAGCCGTTTTCTGAATTTTGTTTCACGGATTATTATTGTATATTTATACAGAACATTTTGCCTTGTGTAATAAAAGCCGGGTCACTAATGCAAAGTGACTCGACTTTTATTATGTCTATCTGTTATGCTGCCTCTATTTTCTCGAGCTGTTCGATGATTCTTTCAAACTCGTCGGAGTAATTATTGCGGATGGTGATACGGCAGTCCTCGTGTACAAGGATGGTGTCAACCAGCGTAACGAGAATCGCGCGGGAGAGCTTATCGATATTCTTGTACCGCTTAAAATGCTCAATAAAAGCGTTTGGCTTGATCGTCTCTTCATCCGGATCGGGCTGCTCCAGCTTCTTGACGCTCTTTTCGAGGGTAGCGATTTCCTTGTTCAGATTTTCTTTGATTCCAAAGTATTCGTCGCGGGTGATGTTTCCGGCTTTCCAGTCGGGATACAGATCCAGCAAGTTTTTTTTGCATTCCTCGAGCTTTTTCTTTTGGGCTGCAAGCGCCTTTTCGCTGACAGACACCGGCTTTTTTCCGAGCATGGCATTCAAGCGCGGCAATACCTTTTCGTACTCGACAGCGAGTTCGATCATTGTTTGCAGGTGAACGAGCACCGCTTCCTCGAGCTTGTCGATTCTAATGGTATGATTGGAACATTTGCCCTGCTTGCGCTTGGTGGGGCACTTCTAATAGTGGTAAGTTTTATAGGGCAGCTTGATCGTCTTTTTGCTCATAACCGCGCCGCAGTCGGCGCACCGTACAAGTCCTGCGAACAAATCGACCTGCTGCGTGATCGGCGAGGAACGGACATGGCTGCCGAAACGCGCCTGCACCTTGTCAAAGGTATCACGGTCGATAATCGGATCGTGTGTATTATCAACTACGATCCATTCTTCCTTCGGAACTGACCTGACCTCATGTATTTTATAACTTATGGTCTTGTTCTTGCCCTGCACCATATTGCCGATATACATCTCGTTTTTGAGAATACGCCGCACAGTTCTGTCGCACCAGAGACCGTCATTTTTACCTCCGCGCGCGGCAAAATTCATACCCTTCTGCTGTTTATACAGCGTCGGATTCGGAATCCCGACAGCGTTCAGCTCCTTGACGATACCGATGATACTGTTACCGCCGACAAACTGCTGATATATCCAACGCACCACCTCGGCGGCTTCCTCGTCGATCATCAGCCTGTGGTAATCGTCAGGTGACTTTTGGTAGCCGTAGGTTGGGAATGCGCCGATGAACTTACCCATTCTGCGATGGTTGTCAAGCGTTCCGCGGATTGAAACCGAGGTCATCGCCGAGTAGCTCTCGTTGATGACGTTTGTCATGCCGATGGAGATACAGCGCGTAGCGGCATTCATTCTATCGTCTGCGGTATCAACTCCGTTGTTCAGGGCAACGAAGCGCACACCCTTGCGCGCAAAGTAGTTGTCGATCAAATCGCCGCCAACGGTGTAGTTACGTCCGAAGCGGTTGAGGTCCTTAACAATAACACAGTCGATTCGCCCGCGCTCGATATCTGCCTTGAGCCGCATCCATGCAGGACGGTCAAAGTCAGTACCCGTGAATCCGTCGTCGATATAGATATCGACCAGCACCATATCGGGATGGGATTCCAAGTACTCCATCAAAATCATCCGCTGGTTTGTGACCGACACGCTCTCGTTCTTCTTCTCCTCGTCCTCTCTCGAAAGACGAATATAAAGGGCAGTACGCCACGTCTTTTCGACGTAGCGAGGCTGCCCTAAATAGTTTGCATATTTCATATTCATAAGTAGCCTCCGTTGAGTAAAATTATACTGAACGGCGGGTTTTTTACATCAACATCAGTATACCACAATGCCGCTCGAAAATCAATATATGGTTTTAAGATTTTCGCAGGAAAAATCATCCTGCCGCAAGCGCTTCCGCCATCATATCGGACAGGCGCTTCTCGCCGCAAAAATCCACCTTGACGGCGATCTCACCAACCTTAAACAAATACGGATTTTGAATGCGCTTCAGAAAATTAAGGGCGTTTCTCTCTTTGTTGTCCCCGTCCGCGATCTCAATCTCGCGCAAATCCACAAGCTTATCTTTATCGCACAAGGCGACGTCCGCCGCCCTGAATTTTTCCAAATCAAAAGATTTCAAATCATCACCGTTCCTTTTGATAGCTCTCTTTTATTGTTGGCAGTTTTTACCTTTCTATTCCTTTTTATTTCTCGCTTCCGCTTCCTCGTCTGCCCTTGAAGCAGCGAAGCAGCAGCTCATTACAACTACGCCGAGAAAACCGCCGACGAATACGCCGATAATAAATCCAATCATTTGTGTACTCCTCTCTGAAATGTGTTATTGTTCAGCCCCAAGCCGATCACAAGCGCCGTCCCGATTTTCAGGAGCGATTTCAGCTTGACATTGCCCAGTTTTCTGATAAGCCTGTTCTTGTCAATGGTAATAACCTGCTCCGTGAGCGCCAGCGATCTCTTCGAAAGACACGCGCCTTTGATTTTGACGTGCGTCGGAATGTGCGCCTTCATCTGTCTGGATGTGACAGGAACGACGATCGTTGTCGGGCTGTGCTTGTTGCCGATGTTGTTCTGAACGATGACAGCCGGACGAACGCCGCCCTGCTCGCTGCCGTAGCCGTAACCGAAGTCTGTTAACCAGATCTCACCTCTGTAAACATTCATAAAAATATACCTCCTATGTACTCAGCGCGTATCCGTTACAGACACGCGCTGTATTCTTTTAATCGCACCAAAACTATATAGGTCTTGGCGCTAAACCGCAGCAGAGCACAATACAAACAGAAATATGATTGACGGTCCGTTAAGGACACAGTTTGCCGTTATCTGTATATAGTCCTGCTCTGCTTACTGCGGTTTTTTGTTCGGTTAAGGAACTGTGCAGAAAGAAATTGTGAATTTCTGCGCAGGATAATTTGTTCTGCGCGAGGCAAATTCCGCAACAATACTGACGTATTGCGAGAAATTTAACGAAGTGCAGGGCAAATTAGACAAGCAGAAAACACAATTAATTGATAAACAGTTCCAAAGTTCTCAACTCCCCCGAACAGGAACACATCGGACGGTCAGCGCAACCTGACCTCATTAGCCTCTCGGCATACCATGAGGGTCTCCCATAGCCGCTCTAATTGCCTGCGACGCTTTTAACGCTCGGACTGTGACTGAACGGAAGTATCATTGTGCCCTTTGCCTTTTCGTCGCCCTCCTTGATCGTGCCTATCAAGGTCGAAGTCCTGGAGGCTGCATAGCAGCGTCCGCTTCTGTAGCTTGTCCGTCCCGGACAGCAAAGGGAAAGTATCCGATGTGCTGATATTCAGTTTTCAAGGTTCTGTACCAAATGGATTGGCATTGAGGGATTTTACCCCTCTATTACCTTATTGCTGAATATTATTCGAAATAACAACCTATAATTCAAAAAAATTTTTGAGTTCTTTCAAAATAGAATGTCTACGCTTGTTTACTGCCTGTTGAGAGATACCCAAAACTGAAGCAAGCTTACTTTCCGTCAGCCGATTTTTGGACAAATACAGGCACTGTATGATTGCAAATTCCTCTTGGCTCAAGGATTGCACCGCCTTATGTAAACGCTCCAAATCCATGTTGCGTTCCACAGCATCCTCTGTACTTTCATCGCCGCTTTTGATCAACTCCTCTCCGGAGATAATGCCGTCGTCGTAAGGCAACTCTTCGATAGACAGAATTTCAAAATCCGTTTCCTCCTCGCATTTATTCTTATAATCCTCGTGATTCTTGTAGGAACGCACCTGAGGTATCTTTTCGGAAGGAACCTCAACATAAATCTCGTCCACAATGACGTCCTCTCTGTCGTACTCATTTGATTCCGTCTTGAAGAAATATTTGCCCTTTCCGATGTCACTTTCAAGGAAATCATAAGCTTGCTTACCTGTCAGACGCGTAAATCTCCGCTCTCCGTTAGGTGAAATGTATTTGCCGTTTTCATCTTCAATGTAAAAAACTTTCAAAATAACTCCTCCGTTTCAATTTGAATTTCACTCGATTCAAATCAAAACGGCGGAGCGCGTATGTGTAACAAAAAATGCCCTCCATCTCGGAGGGCACAAAAAGGCGCAATAGGACAAAGACCTTTTAAAGCGTTAAGCTTAGATATGCCACTCCTATTGCAACTCAGAGTATTTATTAAGTTGTAAGTATTATATCATAGTTTATATGCTATTTATATACTCTTAATATATAACATTTCTCGTTTTCCTAGATATATAATTATCAGTTTTCGCACTTTAATAGTATATTTTTATTATATTTATATTGACACCTGCTCAAATATCCCTTATAATTTACTTGAAGGAGGGATTTTCAATGTCAAACGACGCATTTTACAACAAGGTTAAGGAAGAAATAAATCGCATAGTCCGCAGATATGACGAAAACGGCTACAAGGTCAATCTTGCAGGGATAACCGACATTATCATAAATCAATACCACATCGATACCTCTTACACCATTATCAAATCCATCTTCAATACCAAGGATAATCCCAAAAGCAATAGAATCAGAAAAATCCCGTTAGCCGAGCTTGCGGCTATCTGCGACATTTTGCAGGTACCGATGAGTGAAATCTGCAAATTTGATACTACACCCACGAAGGAATTGGTTCCCTCGTGGCTCATTCCGCGCAAAACCAACAGGGAAAGCCTGCCCGAGGTGCTGACAAATCCGTTTTATTACGGCAAATACTACTGCTATTATTTCAAGACTAAACCTATTTCCAACGCAAAGCTCGGCAACAAATTCGCCGCTCAGGAGGCTGACCTCAGAACCGCTACCTTGGAAATCTCGGAAAAGCACGGCTTTTCATACGCTACACTGACCGAAACGTCTGACACTCCCAATTTTTCCAAAGAAGGGGTTTTGTGCCATTTTGTTTGTGAAGGAAAGATTTATTACCTCAGCGAGCGAAATCAAGCCTATGCCGCTCTGATGGACGAGGACGGAAAACGCATTGTTTGCCTCATGTTCGACTTTCACAACTACACTAAGGACGTTATGTTTTACCGAACCGCGGCGATGCTGACCACCTCGACCGAGCAATACCCCAGACCGATTTATGAAAAAATCGTTCTACTGCGTACCGAACTCGACCTGAAAGACGAATACCATCAAAGAATCCTGCGCGGTATGCTGACGCTTGAATCCAATAAGCTGCTTGTAAAAAAGCAGGATTATGAGTGCTTGGTCAAAAAGAATCCCGATTTGCAAAAATTCAACAGCCAAACTGATGAATATTTGACGTTTATCGAATCGGAAATCCTCAACCAACACAACGATTTGGACTATGAACAAAAGAAAGAGCTGATACTTCTCCTGCGTCAGAACAGCTATCTGAACATCCAGAATGTTGCAGGAGAGGATTATGACTTCGCCGACATGGTGAGACATATTCAACAGCGCGCTAAAAAGCCGAAGGAATGACCGCACACGAGCCATTCCTTCGGCTTATATTTTTCATTATTCTGTTTGTTGATAAAATGCTTTCCGCGCCCGGAATACATGAATCCGCGCAGGGAACGCACCGATAAGCACGAGGAAAACACTAATCCGTATAAGGAACGCATCAATTCACGTGTGACTCAGGAGTAATGAGCCAATGCTTTCGGGAGAGCAATCGAATTATCAGGTACGACGTTACGCCGATCATAACGCCAAGAGTATTCATGAGTACATCGTCCGTTTCGCATTTACCGAGGGAGAATACATATTGAACGACTTCTACTGCTATCGAGAGACCTATCCCGATTAGTATTGTCAACAGGGCTTTATACTTAAGCTTATCGGGCAGTGCATAAGGCAAGCTCAATCCAAGCGGCATAAACAGCAACATATTCATAAACATCGTGCGATATAATTCAGGCTGTACCTTCGCGTTTTCAAAGGATATGAAAGGAATCAAACTTATTTCTCTAGCGTTTTCGTTGCCTCTCCCTAATACTGTAAACGTCAGAACAAGAATAACCGCCAAACTCGCACCAATTATTCCAACGATCCGTCTTGCTTTTCCGCGCAAAAGGAACATAGCAACTGTCCAAATCAGATAAATCGCTATTGTTTCTATATACACTTGGTTCATCGGCTGGACGTAGAAATCATGATGTAAACTCATTTCCCTTTTTCTTCCATACTTTTCTTACAACAAAGCTAATCAATAATATTATCTTTATTCTGATAAACTCAACTGAAATACTGCCAAAATAAATGCAAACTACTGAAAGAAACATTATCAAAAGGCAGATTCCGGGAGTGTCAGTATATCTTTCTAATCCGACTAATTCTCTCCATAAAACTCCCCTAAAAGCGTTATGCTCATGGATAAGATAAACCGCAAATGATAACGAAGATATAATAGCAATAGTTTTTCCTGCATTTTTATATTCGTGATTCGATTTTAAGAACGCTAAAAACAATGCAACCGATGCTACAAGAACGAAAAACGATGTGTAACAGCACGAAGAAAGACTCAAAACAGCTCTAAGTGGTCCCGGAGCGAAATCTATCGATATTCGAATAATAAAAAATAACAACACAAAAGCAAGAAAACACAGCGTTGATTTCTTCGACTTGTATTCTTCTTCATTCTTTCTAATATACCCGGCAACAAGATATAGAACTATAAACCACAATAAGCTAAACCCGTATTCTGTTTCAAATGAATTGCCAAATATATTAAGTGACGGTAATAAACTGAACGTTGCTATAACAACAAGCAAACCACTTCTATATTCTTGGTTAGTTAAGCTCCAAATCGCCTTGTTTAATAGAGGTGATACTATTACCAACAAACAATAATCTGTAAAGAACCAATACTGGTTATTCAGTAACGGCAATGCTTGCTTAATCATCATTTTAGCACTAAATTCTACCCCACTTTGCGGTATTGCACATAGAATCAAGTATATTCCGACAGAATACATTTCTACTTGTATCCATAGCGGCAAAAGGTGCTTATAGTGTTTAATCAAGCATTCTCTGTTGATAGTTATGTTTTTGGCGCTAATAAAGTACCCCGTAATAAGCACAAAAACATTTACGCCAACAATACTAAAGGATTGTAACAAATCATTTGTAATCCCTATTAATCCAACTGGATTATATTCTGCTTCTTTAAGACCATATCCTCCTAAATGCAAGAATACTACCATTAACATCGAGAGGCATTTGAGTAAATCAATACTGTAATTCCTTTTAGCTTTCATACAACGCCTCACAATTCTTTATTGAGTTGTTGCACAAAAGCAGACAAACTATTACTGTATGTAGGTAGGTAGATAGGTAGGCTGATTCTACTCTGCTTCATTGTACTTGTCAAGCCTTTCTAAACACTTTTTTATTTCATATTCTCAAACAGTTTCATCTGACTGTAAATATCTTTGCGCTTAGCCGCCTCCCTGAGCATAGCGGAGGTGTTTTTGCTCTTGCGCTTGCCGGAAACCAACAGCCCGATATATTTTCCACCCTCAGCGATCCAGCCGAACGGCAGAAATATCTTGCTTTTTTTGATCCATTTGTAATCGGAATACGTCTTTTGATTCAGCGTGCCAAACATCTGCACAAAGACATTTTTATTATCAACCGTCCGCTCGCCGCGATTGGAGATGTACTTTATCTCGCGGTAGCGGTTCATATCCTTCTTGCCGAAGTTGCCTCCGTTGAGAATATCGGTTATGAATTCATCAAGCAGTTCATCGGTGATCTTAGGATTCTCTGCCCATTCTTTTTCGGGCATTCCCAAATACCGCTGTGATACAAGCGCCAGCGTCTGAGCGAATTTCCAGATACCGTAGCTTTTAAGCTTTGACTCAAACATATTTCTAAATTCGTCGCTGCTGAAGCTGTTGGCAAATACTGCCCAATCGCAAAGATGGCGCAACCCAAAGCCCTCGCTTGTCATATGAGAAATCATGTGTAGCAGAATAATCAAGCCGTGATGAAACTTGTCCGGGATTCTGCACACCGCGCCGTCGAGCTCAACCAACACAGAGGTTTCAATTGTTCGGTCTAATTCTTCGCTGATTAATTCACCGACTAATCCGTTCGGAATACCGTTTACAGAACGATGTTGTTCCCATATGCTGACACGATTACGCTTGAAAGCAATATGTATATTATCATCTTCACCACCATGATCAATAACAAATCCGGCACTCAACATCGCTTGCTTTGCTCTTTCAAAATCCTTCTCATATACAAGAAAGTCCACATCACCCATATCTCGCAATGAAGAATCGGGATAATAGTAAGCCGACGCTAACCCCTTCATAGTGACATAAGGAATGCTGTTTTCCGTCATCAAACTGTGTAGCTCCGCATGCTCCATGAAGTTGTTGGTATTAGTTATAACATTCCCATAAAATTCTTCCTGATACTGCAAAAACTCGTTCGGAGATGATTTCTTGAGTTTTTCCTGCAAAAGCGGAAAGACGGTCGTAAAAACTGTCTGCGTTTTGGCTTCTTTCAGAATATCTGAAATATCACCCGTATTGATTTGTGGCTTATCCTCACTGAAAAGTTGATATCCAACGATTGCGAGAAGTTGTTCCTGTATTGAATTCATCATACTCTTTCGCTTTTCTTTGAGTTGAGTGTTCTACTGAATATTCCGCTTCGAGAGCCACGCTATTAGCAAGAATTTTGCCATCGTGATACAGTTTTGCACCGTATTTCACATTAATTGTCACCGCACTCAATAATTGATTTGGTGTACAACAGTTCAACTGACCATAAAGAAATAGTCGTTAATACAATAAACTTCCCCGGTGCAAGCACTAAAGTGTCCACCAGACACTTTACCCTCGCCTTGCTCGGGCGGGGTATTAGCCTAAGAGGATGAATCCTCCCCTTCGGGCTCTTTCGCGGCAAGCCGCGGGGTATTATACCCATTTCAACTGGTCACTGGTCACTTGCCACTGGTCACTAATAAAACGTAATAAAGCTGCTATTCACCTACCAATCACTAGGCGATACTTCTTTATTTATATAATTTGCTCTTAGAATTATCCTATTTCATTTCGTATGTCCGCAAGAAAAACTCAAAAACAACAAAAACATCTTTGTAAAAAATCACTTAGTCTGAATTTTATTCCGCAATAGACCACTATGATAAATACATTTCAATAATCGTGAAATTGGGTATGATAAAGCAAAAGACAAGCCAAAAACTATCAATAAATACAACTCGGGTATTGTTTGCAATTTTTCAAAACGATTCAGAATTAAAATGACTAATCCATGAAACAAATATATTTCATAAGAAACATCACTAATAATCAGTAAAAATCTGTTATGCAGTTCAATTCGAGTTAATAGAGAAACTATTAAAACAACAAAAGTTAAAGTGACCAGAATTCTAAAATACTGTTTATTTATATCTTCTTCTAATCGTATATAAAAAGCAGCCAAAACCGCAAATGAAATAATTGAAGTAATAATTAATCCCCAACTTTTTTTTAAGAAAAGCTTATCAAAAAATAATTGTTTATGTGCAAACAGTGCGCCAAAGATAAAAGCAATGGTTGCAGGTGACCAATGTGGTAAAAAACAGTTTAATGACACAAATGAACATAGAATATAGAAAATAATATACGCAGTTTTTTTAGACTTTATAAATCTAAAAGAAAAATAAAATATTATATACAGCTGCAATAAAACAAAAACGAACCATGAATATCTAACTACCGTATCTCCATAAAAAAATTGCAAAATAACTCTTGAAAATTTAAAACCCTCAGAGAATATTGAATAATATAACAAATAAACAATAAGTGATATACAATACGGCAGTAAGAATGCAATTGCTCTTTTTTTTACAAAAGATTTCATATAGTCTTTCTTATGATTAAGAGAATATATAAGTCCATATCCCGAAAAAAAGAAAAACATAGCAACCATTAAAAAACCAATTGTTTGAATAGGTAAAAAAAGTACTCCGCAGTTTACTGTATTGCTTGTGTGGTAGAGAACCACACCTATAGTACATATTGCTTTGATGGAAATTGAATTCTTTTCTCCTAAATAATCCTGATTAACGCGAAAAAAATAAACTCTGGAATGATAAAAAACAGCAAATAATAATAAGCCAAAAAAAGCAAATGAAAAAATTAGCATCTATAACATCCTATCTTTGTAATAATCTGCTAAAGTTCAATCCGAATATCCTAAAACGATGTCACGTAAATATAGTATAGATAGTTATACACTAATGTTTTCCTGTATCGTTCTCCCGAAAAAAGCTATGCAGTATCAGTAACAAGTACATTTAGTGTGTAATTTCAGAAAAGGAAAAAGAAATACTATAACATTTAATTTAAGGCAATACCGCACAAAGAAGTAGCGATAAAGACCAAGATGTGATATAATAGACGCATGAACAAACAAATGAGTTTGTCAGCGTTTAACGACGAGCTGGCACAGGTACGCACCAAGAAAAAAGAATTCTTAAGCAAGATAGACCGCATTGTTCCGTGG